>JALZVN010000144.1 GCA_023299965.1 Saprospiraceae bacterium
CCAAATTGTCACGATTTTTAAAAGAAAATCGCGCCAATTTGGATCTTGCCATTTCTTTCCGATGGGCTTCACCCATCGCTGTTGTATTTCCGTGCCTTCAGCACTCAGAAATGAAAAAAGAGATTACAGAATTATTAAACATAGAGCATCCCTAAAGAACTAAATCTTGTTAAGTCTTACTTCTAAATGTACCTATTTTGAGATGAATCAAGTACTATTACTAAACGCCCTTGAAACGTTCATCATCTATTTCCTTTTATAGCTCATCCGATCTCTAATAGAGCCATCTTTTCGATGTATTATCACAGAGGACTCATTGTTGATGGCAATATCTCTTGCTCGATCAATAGCCTCTCTTTGATTATCAAAAATAGCGGTGTACTTCTGATTACCTGCTCCTTTGACCGCCCAGCCCTCCTCGTGTGGGACTACATGCTGATTATATGTAGGTGGACTCGTTCTTACACCAAAGCCTTTAAGAACATCCTTTATGATCTTTTTCAACAAGTCTATCCAGAATGAACTCTCTCTTAAATCTGACATAAGCTATTTTAAATCCAAAGTACTAAAATAATCCAAATGACCTAAAACTTAATGGTTAAACCCGCTAAGAAATTAGCACCCGCTTGAGGATACAAAAAGTTTTCTGTAATTAAATCTCCAAAAATAAAACTGTATGTATACCCATTTGCACTGTATAGCGTATCAAATATATTGTTCACTTTAAGGCTAATAGAAATCTCTTTAAACTTTTTTGACGGAATAAAATATTGTCCTAAAAAATCCGTAACTAAGTAACTATCTAGGGCTCTATCTTCATTGGAAGTATTATCCAAAAATTGCTCCCCTACAAATTTAGGATATAATCCAATTTCTAAATTATCGATTGGTCTTGCTATAATTTGCGCACCTGCAATCACATTTGGAGAGAAGGAAATATCTGTATCTTCAAAATTATTAACGATAAGTTCAAAGCCTTCAGTAAAGTCAGCAAGTACTTCATCAAATGAACTTATTTTATTTTGACTAAATGTAGCATTGGCTCCGAAAGTAAACATTTCATTTATTTGATATGATCCATTAAGCTCAATACCTGCGCGATAACTATCCTCTACATTTCTTCTTACAACAGCACCAACATCATTCAGTTCTCCAGTTGGGACCAATTGGTTATCATAGCCCATGTAGTATACATTCGCATTTAGTAAAAACGAGCCTGCTAACTTTTTGTAGCCTAACTCTAGATCATAAAGTGTCTCATGAGTAGGTTGTTCGCCCTCAAATGCATCGATAAAATCAGATCTTGACGGCTCCTTGTTAGCTACTCCAAAAGAAGTATACAATAGTTGGTTCTTAGCAAGTGAATAGGTCAAACCCAGTTTAGGATTGAAGAATCCAAAATTTTCATCTATATCATAGTTTACCAGATCATTGTCTGTTCCTGTGGTAGTATAGTCGATGCCACGGAATTGCAAATCCACATATGCGTTCAAATTATCCGCGAGACTGTAATCTACTTGGGCATAAATATTAGCATCATCTTTTCGTGCTACTCCATTATAATAAGTAGATCCATCATTTGCAATTTCACTCAAATCAGCTTGAGTGATTTCGCCAAAGTGATCCCCATCATATCTATGAAAGGCACCTCCAATAGTAACGTCCATTTTATCATTGCCAAAATTCACACTAGCTACAGTTCCATAAAAATCATTATCCAGCCATCTTCTTCTCACCAAGTTAGTTGAGAAGAACTCTTCTCCATCTCTGATCACACTGGGTATTCCATAATCTGCCAAATCATCATTTAGTCTAAACTGCTCGAAAAATCCTCTTCCTCTGGTATAATGAAAGGCAAGTTTTGCACTTACTCCTTTAAGGAACTGCTTATTGATATGCACCTGATAGTGATCTTGTCTATAATCATCTACTTCATCTTCGTACAGATAGTAGTTGTACCTTCTATCTGAATCAAATAAGTTTATAGAGTCTTCAACAGTATTATACAGAACTCCTACATTGTTATTATAGTGCTCAATCAATCCATCTATATCACCGTCTACCCTCGCCTGAGGTGTACCAAACCATGACTGGTAAGTACGTTCCGATCCTAGCAAGGCTATTGCCTGCACACTAAAGTCATCCACAAAATATCCAGCTGACAGATAAGCTGACTTTAAATTAGAAGTCGCTCTATCCACATAGCCATCTGAGTTAATGAGAGATAATCGCCCAGAAAAAACAAGGTTGTTTTTCAACAACCCAGAATTTAAGTTCAAGGTGTGCTTTCGTGTATTAAAAGAACCAAAGGTATTGCTCAATTCAGCGAAAGCCTCTTTGTCATATCCTTTAGTATCTAAATGAACACTCGCTCCAAAAGCGCCAGCACCATTTGTAGAAGCCCCTACTCCTCTTTGTATCTGAATACTATTGGTAGAGCTTGCTAGATCTGGCAAGTTTACCCAGAACGTTCCTTGAGATTCCGAGTCATTTAGAGGAATATCATTAATTACCACGTTGGTACGAGTAGCGTCACTGCCACGGACACGGATACCGGTATACCCAATACCAGCGCCTGCATCTGAAGTAACTACTACAGAAGGCGTGTTACGCAACAAATAAGGAATATCTTGTCCTAAGTTACCTTTTCTAATCTCTTCTTGATTCACGTTCTCAAATGAGAAGGGCGCATTTTGTTCTACCCTTAGAGAATTCACCTCTACGGTACTTAAAATCTTAGCATCGGTAGTCATTTCAATAGTGAAATCAGAATCTCTTGGAATCTGGATACTTTGTGTGTAGTCTTGATATCCTAGATAGGATACTCGAAGTGTGTAGTCTCCGTCCACAACTCCATCGATAGAGAAGCGTCCAGTTAAATCGGTAGTGGAAGATAGATTGGTTTCTAAAATTTCAATTACGGCACCGACCAGAGGCTCTCCAGAAGCCTCATGAATTTTGCCTGTAAATGTTGTCTGTGCATCAACGGCCAACAGTGTACCTAACATCGAGATACAGAAAAAGAATAACTCTTTCATACAAGTAGTTTAGCGTCAATACTGAGGTAGTATAAACAGTGGTTAATAAAAATAAAAAAAGGAGCAAAGAATTCGCTCTACACTTATCCCTTCGTCGGAATTACCCGTTTCAGGTTCTGTGGGTATAATCTCAGCCTTTGAACTACGTCAAGTTGGCACCCCATGAGAATTAGCACAAAAGTACAGTAATAGCTAGGAAATTCTAACCAAATAGACTTAAAAATCTATATTTTTCAGCTTTTCTGATATTTCTCCCGCAATTTCATTCTTGAAATCAAGTTCGAATTGTGAAAATTGGTCTCGTAGGATAGGCGCATCAAATTGACCATTTTGCAATCTATGGATCGAATCACTAACAACCAATAAGCTAGATAATATATGAGAAGAAATAAGTATATACTTACCTTTCTCTTTTAAGGATTGAATAATACTAATAAGAATTTCATTGCTTTGTATATCTACTCCATTGAAGGGTTCATCAAGGATGTATACTTTACGATCAAGAAGGAGTAGCCCCATAAAAGCGATCTTCTTTTTCATCCCAGTAGAATAATCTTCAACAAATTCATTTAGAGGTAATTGAAAAATTTCATTCCACATCTGAAAGTCTTTCTTGGGTGCAAGTAATTCAAGATACTCCTTTCCCTTCATAAGGGGATAAAAATAATTTTCTGTTTGTAGGAAAGCAATATCTTTTTTCTCAATAGACACCTCATCCAACATTATGTTACCAGCATTTGCTTTTTTAGTCCCATAAACGGAATTAAAGAATGTAGACTTGCCTGCTCCATTCACCCCTAAAATACCTTGTATTTTTCCAGCTGAAAATTGTACACTGAGATTATTCAGCACTTCATGCTCTCCATACGACACGGTCAATTGATTGATATCTATCATAGCTTACCAGTAATAATTGAGATTCTTTTTTGCTTTAAAATATTGTATTATGCTCATAAATAAAACGACTAACTGAAATCCAGGAAGCAGCATAAATAAAAACATAATACCCGCAAGCGTGTTAGTATTGCACTTCAAAACAGAAGGTCTATAAAATACGTACTTATTGCAAATAAAGAAAACAGTCATTGTCGTACTCGCTAAAAAAACTACTAGGAATAGATACCAATACGATAAAGAAAAGTAAAGCCCTATCCCGTAGAATGGCAGCATCAATATTTGTATTGGCAGCCATATTTTAAAAATTTTGTTGTGCAAAAACTGACTTGCCGAATCATGATAAAATATCATTTCCTTAGGCTCTAAATATTCTAATGCGGACTGGAATACAGCAAAAAAAACAAAGGTAAACACAAATATAGCTGCAGGATATGCTGAATAGAATAAACACACTATATAGAGTAGCGTAAGAAATACACCATACTTCCTCGCGACATATTTAAGCTCTAGCTCTTCAGTAGGGATATCAATTTTTAGTGAGGTACTTTTTATTTCTACAGCATACAGAAAGGACGCTATAAATGGCCAAATTAAAGATATAAAAAGGCCTGCCCCCAAAATTCCAACAACCACTTCCCATTTGCCTAGTATCAAGAAAGGTATGCAGAATGGAATGGTAAATAAGCCTATATCTATCAAGTAAATAAAGTACAAAGGCTGCTCCGAGTGTACTAAGAAATTATAATCTGTACGTTGATAGAGTACTCCTAGCAACACAAATAAATAAAGTGCTACAAGGCTTGGATTTGATAATTGGACTAAATTTTCCATCCCTTGTAATATCGCTCCACTCAATAAAAATAGTGGTAGCAAAATATAAAAGATACCTGTTCGCTTTATATATCGACCAACTTGCTTACATCTAAAAAGTAGAAATGAATAATTCATCTTATTCTAAAATAGGCAATATAGAAACAGCTTATACATTAATTAGACCTAGCACTTTTATTACTAGATTTTATGACTTTGATAGTGTTAACAGTTGAGTGCTCCACATACAGAGATCACCTGACCTGATACATAGGAACTCAAATCTGAGGCTAGATATAAACACGTATCAGCTATCTCATCCCCTTTGCCTAATCTCTTCATAGGGATATTGGCTAAGAAATTGTCTTTTGTCTTATCATCCAATTCAGCTGTCATTTCTGTTTCTATGAACCCAGGAGCAATGACATTACAACGGATATTTCTTGAGCCAACTTCTTTGGCAATGGATTTTGAGAAACCTATAATCCCTGCCTTAGAGGCCGCATAATTGGCTTGACCTGCATTTCCAAAAACACCTACTACTGAAGACATATTGATGATAGATCCTGCTCGTTTTTTCATCATCGGTCGCATAACCTGCTTAGTCAAGTTGAATACTGATTTCAGGTTGGTTTCTATGACCGCATCCCACTGGTCCTCACTCATTCGAAGCATCAAATTATCTTTCGTGATCCCTGCATTATTGATCAATACATCAATCTGTCCATACTTTTCAATCACCGCTTTTACCAAATTTTCTGCTTGTTCAAAATTTCCAGCATCAGACTGGAACGCTGCTGTATCTCCTCCTGCGGCATTTAGCTCTGTTACAATAGCATCTGAGCGTTCTGAAGAAGAACGATAGGTGAAGGCTACCTTTGCGCCTTGAGCAGCAAACTTTCTAACTATCGCCTCTCCTATTCCTCTAGATCCTCCTGTGATAAGTACTACTTTGTTTTCTATATTGATCATAAGTGATATAAGTTGATTATTCGTGTAGGGTACCTCTATTAACCCCATTCATTGCCTAAAATGAAATTCTTTCAGAATTTCTGCAAATTTAATCTTTGACAAATTTCGTTATCCTTCAGTCATTTAGCTAAGGCTAAACTCCCTCAGTCTAGCCTTAGCTGTCAAATTTAAATTTGATTTTAGCCTAATTCAGAGGTTTATAGAGGTACCCTGTAATGATTACGGGCGACAAATTACAAAAATCTAAGTAAAAGACTACTACTCAAAATGCATGAAGGATGGAAGTGATATGAGGTGCCTCAGATATACTATGAAGGAATAGATAGTGAAGGATGAGCGAGCTAGCGAATACTAGCTATCTATATCCTGAATGTATAGCTGAGGTATCGAATACAAACGGACAGCCTGGTCGCGATGGTGGTAGCTGGGGAATGCGCAAGCGGCATGCCCTAGATCTAATACCATTTGAAATGATATATTATAAATTGCCACTAGGGTCCTGATAGGTTTAAAAGCGAAAAAGGGCACTACCTAAAAGATAATGCCCTGTTTTCTACGAGTCGTTAATATTCTTAATAGACTATATTAATCTCGCCTTTAAAGTTGATTATGGTTCCATTTATAAATTCTATGTTCGCAGAGTATACGTATACCCCTGGCTGAACATTTTGTCCTCTGAAAATCCCATCCCACCCTAGTTCAGGAATATTTGGAAGGAAATTTTCTTTTTCAAAAACTTGATTCCCCCATCTATCGAATACTATTAAGCTACTCACTTCAGTAGCTGCGATGTCTGTAAATACTGTAAAGAAGTCGTTGACTCCATCACCATTTGGTGAAAAGGCAGTAGGAACAAACACTCTCCTATCGTCCTCCACAGATACAACAATATTATCGGTACCCCTACATCCTTCATCGTTGGTCGCTTCTACAATATAGGTAGTCGTAGTCAATGGCATCACTTCTCTAAAGTCTTCATCGATAGGTCCCAGCTCTCCGTTGTCCGTCCATTGTAAGGACACTACATTACCAGTCGTCTGGACAAATATCTCAAAACTTTCACCTAGTCTGATCACCTGATCTTCGCCGAGGTCAACTCTTACTTCTTCTGGGTCTGCGATTTGGAACATGGTATCCCATTCGCAACCAATATCATCTTGAACTATCAAAGTGTACTCTCCAGATGGAAGATTGCTATACAAGCTAATGTCTGTAAAATTGGTCTCACTATTGACTGAATACAAATATGGGGCTGCACCTCCAATGACATTTTCAATATCTAGCACTCCATCTCTATCTCCAAAACAGGTCGGATCCGCCATACGTAAGGATGCTCCTGTCGGGCGATCTTCGTTTTCGTCAACCTCTACTATCATTGTGTTTTCGCATCCCGTTTCTGTATTTAGAATGGAAAGGGAATACTCCCCTGCACTATCCGCCTCTATGGCTGGAGTACCTTGTCCTGCGCTGATACTAACTCCAGTCCAAGTATATTCATAATTGTTCCCTCCGATAGAATTAGATGCATCAATAGTCACTACATCCGTCACACAGTTTAATTCTGC
>JALZVN010000145.1 GCA_023299965.1 Saprospiraceae bacterium
TTTTTGATTTTAACCAGACAGAATTAATTGAAAAATTATGATCTGAGACACCAAGATTCAAACTATCGTGCTGTAACCTAGCTACATCAGAAATTCATAGTTCCGAAAAAGTCCAAAGATACTGCTTCCAACTCTAGTTCCCGAGCACTTTGAATGCGAAACACAACAATGTTGAAAATATAAAAAGCGCCTACCCAAAGGATAGTGCGCTCTTTATTTGACAAACGTTTTGTTTTGTAATATAAAGCCGTCCATGGACTAGCTCTATATTAGCTAATATAAAATTACCTAGTTAATTATATACAATTCAAATTCTACTCTTCTATTTTGGCCTCTACCATAATCTGTATCGTTTTCTGCTACTGGTATTCTAGCTCCATACCCGATGTAACTCATTTGTATTTCTGGTACACCATGATCTCTCAAGTGGCGTACGCAGGCTCGCGCTCTTTTTTCTGACAGTCTCTGATTGACCGAATCCTCTCCCCTGTCATCTGTATGACCCGATACTTTTAGTCTATAATTCGGATTGTCAATCATCAATTGTACTATCTCATCTAAGACGAAAAATGAAGATTCGGTTAGATTATCACTTAACGTTTTGAACTGCACTGAACGAGTAGCATCCTCCATCAATGTCAAGGCCTTTTTTGTTATACTTGTATTGGTGTAGCTGTCTGTGTAGGTATTTCCATATACATCATTTGACGAGCTGGCAACATTAGCTTCAGGGCAACCAAAATTAGACGCTGAACCCTTGCGATCAGGACAACTGTCCTTATAATCGGCAATACCATCAGCATCACTATCAGGGCAACCTGCCAAATCTCCCACTGCATTTGGACAAGCATCAAACTTATCAACGACTCCATCCCCATCAGCATCTGGACAACCATTTACTGGTCCAGCCATATCAGGACAATCATCATCAGCCGCAGAAAATCCATCTCCATCAGCATCTTCGACACCTTTAGCAGTAAATTCCATTTCTGCTGTCGCTACATCCTCGATATCTTCTGGGCAACCTAAATAACTTTTTTGACCAGGTATATCTGGACATTGGTCATCTGCATCTGCAATGCCATCTGCATCTGCATCGGGACATCCATTAGCTGTACCTGGAGTATCAGGACAGTTATCTACAATATCTGCTACACCATCAGCATCTGAATCAGGACAGCCATTTAAGGCTTGCAAGCCTTCAACATCTGGGCAACTATCATCTGCATCTCCAATCCCATCAGTATCAGAATCTGGGCAACCACCAAATTGTTTACGACCAGCAAGATCAGGACACTTATCTACATCATCATCTACTCCGTCACCATCCGTATCAGAAAGCAATTTTTCAAGTTCTTTAGTAGTCGCTGTTGGTCCCACTACTGCTACTAGCCCGACACCATACTGAAGATTGGTTCTCGTTACCTCATTCTTGAGATCAGGTCTATATTCTGCTTTGACCTGAAAAAATCCCCAAGGTCCTATCCTAAAATTCAACCCCGCACCTACTGGAATCTGTGTATATATATCTACTGATTGTTCTTTTGTTCCACCGAATCCAGCATATATAAAAGGTGCTACTGGCGCTTCATCTCCGAAATAGGAAGCTTGAACAGTCAAATCTAGTCCAACAAAAGATCTATTACTAGCAAAATCAAACTCACTAGCGCCTAGAATCCCTCCTTTAAAAGGTACTCTTAAACTTATAAATTTATTCAAATGGCGGCTATAAGAAAATTCAAAGCCCGTAGTAAATCCTTTTGAGTCCGTGTCATCCTGAAAAGTAGCATGATCGATAAGTAAGATTTGCCCTCCGAAACCATTCGGACGATCGAAGGCTTGTCCATATAGGGCAAAACTCAATACCATTAAGAGGAAGAGCGTAAATTGGTTTTTCGTTTTTCGCATTGATATAAGGTTTTAATATCAACTGTAAATAAATGTCAATGAAGGCATTAGTTACAATACAGTATGTTTCTGATAAAAAAACGGCTTATAAGATTGATTACGAGCTAATTAGAAAATGGAAAGCTCTCGAAAAGATAGTACTTTCAGCAGGCAAATCAGCTTTTTTGCATGATTTTTTTTGAATATATTTATATCATTAAACTAAATCTAAGCAATTCATGTTATACTCAAAATAACCGCTAATGTACGTAGAGAAAGAGATACAAAAAGCTATGGTCATGAATACTGGAGATAATCTATACGATTACTCCAATGATCAACCGATTCTGTTGGTATTTCTTAGACACTTTGGTTGTGTTTTTTGCAAAGAGGCAATGCGAGATATAGCGAAATCAAAGCTAGAAATACGGGACCTAGGTGTTGAGATCGTCTTTGTACACATGGCTACCAATGAGATCGCAAATAAATACTTTAACGAATTTGATTTAGCTGGATGCAAACACATTAGCGACCTTGATAAAAGATACTACTCTGAGTTTGGATTGAGAAAAGGTTCATTTACACAACTATATGGCTTGCAAACTTGGTTTAGAGGATTCGCTCCTGACAATAAGGAAAATAAATTAGAAGTCTCTAAAAGCCTAGGTGACGCTACTCAGATGCCAGGCATTTTTCACATTTTGAATGGTAAAATACTAGAAAGCTATATACATAAATTAGCTTCAGTGAGACCGGATTATCTGCACTTGGTTGAATGCTGTCTTGTACGATAGTATCCGCAGCCCTACATAAAGTCATAGATTTACTTTAGATTACCATCTCCTCTATAAATATCATAAATTAGTCCGTACATTAGACTAAATAATATATCCAAATATGATCGGGTTACGTTTTACAGATTTTATTCCTTCGGACTTAGCAGGTTCTACTTTTGAAAAACTTTTAGATTTATTTAAAGAGCTACTGGTACATACCTCAGGAGACGTTAGTGAAGCTTTATCCTGGTTGACAGAACTTGACAAACAATATAAGCTTACCAACGAGGAGTATGGTATGGCTGACTTTATCCAAGATCTAATTGACAAAGGCTATATCAAGAATCCTAAAGATCAGGATGATGGTTTTAGACCATCTAAAAAGATGGAAATTGCCATCCGTCAAAAATCTCTAGAAGATGTGTTTGGTAAAATTAAAAAATCCGGTCGCGGCAATCACAATACTAAATCTACAGGTCAAGGAGAAGAATACACTTCTGATCTAAAACCTTACGAATTTGGAGATAGTCTTGAAAATATCGCCATTTCTGAATCTATCAAAAACGCGCAAATTAATCATGGTATAGATGGTTTTAGTCTTACTAATGAAGATCTTGAAGTAAGAGAGACTTACTATCAAAGTCAGATGAGCACGGTATTGATGATTGACATTTCCCACTCCATGATCTTGTACGGTGAGGATAGAATAACTCCAGCAAAGAAAGTGGCAATGGCTTTATCAGAGTTGATTACCACTCGTTATCCAAAAGATACGCTTGATATATTGGTATTTGGTAACGACGCCTGGACCATTGAGATTAAAGATTTGCCGTATTTAGAGGTAGGTCCGTATCATACAAATACTATTGCAGGTCTAGAATTAGCAATGGATCTTTTGCGCAAAAGAAAAAATCCTAATAAGCAAATCTTTATGATCACGGACGGGAAACCAACGTGCATGAAGAAGGGTAAAAAATACTACAAAAATGCTTTTGGTCTTGATCGTAAAATCATCAATAGAACCCTTGCTTTAGCTTCTTCGTGCCGCAAAATGCAAGTACCTATCACTACCTTTATGATAGCAAGTGATCCTTACTTGATGAATTTTGTAGAGCAATTTACCAAGGCAAATCAGGGTAAAGCGTACTACAGTGGACTCAATGGTTTAGGAGAGTTTGTCTTTAAAGATTATAAGCATAACAAGTCTCGTAGACCAAGGTAATCTTGTTGTAGAAATAAAGGACATCTATAATTGCGCTTACCGTAATCATGATACATATTGATACTAAAAAAACAGATGTATCTTTTCGGACACATCTGTTTTAGTAAGAATTTTTGTGGCTTCAAACCCTTATTAAGCAGTAACTAAAGTTCTTTTTTTGATTATTTTTACCACCGCATTTATCCAGTCAGGATCATCATTTAGACTAGGAACTAAATCAATGTGTTCACCTCCCCATTCTTCAAATTCTTCCTGATACTCATCACTGATTTCGATAATTGTCTCCAAACAATCTGCAACAAATGCAGGGCTAAAAACAAGAAGGCGCTTAGCCCCTTTTTCGGCTAAATCTTCTAAAACCTTAATCGTATACGGCTGCACCCATGGATCTGGACCTAAACGAGATTGATAGCAAATGGTATAATCTTTTTTATCGAGACCCAATTTATCTGCTATCAGAAACGCCGTTCCATGACATTGTGCAGAATAGCAAAACTGATTGCGCTCTGAAATAGAATGACAACAATCAGCGCTTTTCAAACAATGGTCACAGTTGTCTGTTTTTCTCAATTGACTTTGTGGCAACCCATGGTATGAAAACAAGATGTGATCATACGACGTGAGATCGAACTTCTTTGCATTCTTCACAAACACATTGACAAGATCTTCATTATCCCAAAAAGAGTTGATAATTTTCACATTTGGAATGGCTAATTGCTTTCCAACTATACGCATTACTTCCTCATGCACAGATCCAGTAGATGCAGATGCATAATGCGGAAAAAGCGGCATCACAATCATCTCATTGATATTGTGTGCATTGAGCTTTTCGATAGCAGAAGCGATACTTGGATTCTGGTATCGCATTGCTAATTCTACCACATACTCCTCTCCTAGTTGTGCGCGTACCCCTTCGACTAGCTTTTCGCCGTAGTATTTTAGCGGCGAACCGTTTTCTGTCCAAAGTTTTTGGTACAGTTTCCCAGAACTACCCGATCTAAAAGGGGCGATAAAACCTCTGACTAGTAGCTGTCTGAAAACCCAAGGAATATCAATTACTCTTTTGTCGAGTAGAAATTCTTTGAGGTATTTGTATACATCATATCTACCTGGCGAATCTGGAGTACCCAAGTTGACAATCAATACACCTATTCTTCCCTTCGTATTCATTTTTTCTTTATTTACAATCGAACAACAAAAAAAAGGATAAGTTCATTAAGATTTCTCTCTATTATGTCAAAATATGAAGGGATTTTGATTTGGGGTCATCCAGATCCCAATTCCGGCGATGCCTACATTGAGACTGGACCGCGTCGTCCGTTATATCCCCTACGACGCAGGCGATGCGTCTCTTCACGGGAATGCCACTACCACCGCTTGCCTCTTACGCACTCCGTTTGTCGGGCTTTGACACCTGCGGCGAGTCGCGACCATTCGTTAGGTCTATCAGATTAGTACAAGTCTAAAGTATTATTGAGGGAAATCTAATGGTCTCTTTAGGGTAGGTCTTTGGCTCACTTCATGATAGCATATGGCATCTTCTGCATAATAATGCGTTACTAGAGATTTACGCGTCAATGATTTATCATGATGAGGTTCACCCCCATGAAGTAAATTGGAGTGCCATAGAAGTACATCACCAGGTTCGGCTAAAAGTATCTTACGTTCAAAATTGTGTTCCGCCAAGACATCTTCAATTTTATCTTCATAATCACTATACTGTTTCTTGCCCAGAAAAAGATTGGTTCCTGCATTGCCAAAATCTCTATTAACTAGATATGGTAATTTGTGAGATCCCTCATAATAGTGCAAGGGTCCATTCTGATCGGTCGTTTTTTCTAAGGCAATCCATGCAGCTATAATATTTCCATAAGGAAAAGTGGACATATGGTAAGAGTCCGAATGGGTCCGCTGTTCGCTACCAGTCAAGAAATTAATGCTCTGAAAAAGATCCATCTTCTTACCCATGATAAGATTGATGATACGCATCAGTTCAGGGTCTGCACTAGCTTTCAGCATGATGTCAGAATAGTGAATAGCAAACATCATTTTGTTACCCACCCAGCGTGCTTTATTTGACTGATCCAGTCTCCTTACTTCATCATTGATTTGCTGGACTCTGTCCGGAGAGAAAAATCGTTTTAAAATGATGTAGCCTCTGTCAGACCATGGTAGTAATTCTTCTTGACGCTGCTTCGACAAATTTTGAAAAGAAGGTTCCTTAGGTAAGGTATCTCTTGTATTGAATTTATCATGGATATTTAACGGACTTTCCAATCCAATAAAGTCATTACTAGATACCGAGGAGTAGTATTTTTTATGGATCCCATACTTCTTGTACTTTTCTATATTGTGCTCAAGCTCACTACGCTTAAACAAATTGTACAACTCGTAACTGGGTTTGAATTTTCTGATAAACTGAGAAATCATAGAAGAAAAATACGCAATTTATCAGTAAGTAAGGGTATTAAATGTATACCGAAGACGAATACCGAAGTTTTCAGTATTGTCTGTACGATGGACCAATTCTAAATTGAGATTATTGAGCTCGATACCGAGTCCTAGTTCGAAACGCAAGTTGATACTGGAAACATTGAATTCATCATTATCTAAAATAGGTGGTGTTCTAGTAGATTCCTCCAAAAGATTCCCATTGGTATCTGCAAATCTAGTATTTAAATATTCGGGTTGAGTATCCTGTCGAAATGTAAATTCTGGTCCAACACCGATGATGAAATATACATTTGGATTTTCTAAGTAGATAAACCGAATAGAGGCTAGTGAAGTAATTTTGAGATCATTATGCATCACCCTATAAAAATCAGATATAAAGGTAGTGTCTGGAACTGGATCTTGCATCTGCCTGGTACTGTCAATTAAAATAGGTAGATCTTCATAAGACTTGAAGCGGATGCCTGCTTCGTAGGAAAAAAGGACTTTATCTAAGACTTTGCGTTCTTGGAAAGCTCCAATCTCAAAACCAAATCCACTATTCCCATTAAGCACAAATTCTGAAATATTTTCAACCGTAGCGTGAACACCTGTTCGAATTACTCTTTGCCTAATACTATCCAACTCTTGGCTCATCCCTGTAGAAGGAATTAAACTTAAAAGCAATAAACATAAAAAACATCTTACCATCAACTCTTCAAGATTTGAGATTGCAAATATAACTCTTAGACAATGATTTTATCTAAAGCGCTGCATTTTGATATATCAAAATGGCTATTGGCTCAGGATTCAGGTTTTATCTTGGTATTTTCGGTAAAGTCAACAATGCATCGTCGACCTTTTAGATCCATTTTCATAGTTCCTGGCTTTAAAAGTAGTTTGATAAAGTCGTCACCGAGAAAACTTCGTCTCCATCCTTTCATAAAACCAAATGAAGTATCCCCAAACTGAGCTTTAGAGAGTTGGCTTTTCTGGAGTATAAGGGATTGAGAGATACCCGATTCCTCACACTTTTGCTTTACTAAGATGAATAACATTTCGTTGGTTAGTGCCATCTCATCGTTAACGTCATCAATAAACTTTATATTTTGAGCAACATCTAGCTCTTCTTCTGTTGCTGCTTTGTCGAACATTTTTTTGAATGCATCCCAATTTCGCTCAATTGTTCTGTTGGAGATCGTTCTATTGTCTTTTAGTGCCTCTTTGCCTGACTTTATGTTTTTGACGATGGTAGCCAATAAGCGCTTAGGCAGAGCTTGTTCTTTGGTTTTATTCTTTTCTGCGGCAAGTTCATCTCTCCAGATGTATAGGCGCATAAGAAATACTCTTTCTCTAGTAGAAAGGTTCTTCATAAGCTTATTCTGTCTCGCCTCATGATACTTATCCCTTACATAGTACTCCTCGCTTTCTAGTCGCTCCATCTCAGTATTAGCCCATTTAGTCAGCTTCTTATCCTCAAGTTGCGCTTTAAGAGATTCATATAAATCCTTGAGATGAATAATGTCATTGATCGCGTATTGAATCTGCTTTTTACCAAGGGGTCTTTTCTCCCAATTAGTCACTGTGTAAGACTTTGAAATACTTATGCCTAATTCCTTTTTAAGCAGCTTTTGAAAGCTAACGGGGTACCTATACCCTACAAATCCTGCAGCAATCTGTGTATCGAATACATTTTTAGGAAGTATTTTATAGAGCTTGTAGAGAATATGATAGTCATTGACCCCTGCATGCGATATTACTAGAATATTCGGGTCTTCTATCATTTTCAATAAGCCAGATATCGACTCAAGTGCAAGGGTATCAATCAGATAAGAGCCGTTTATGGTTTCTATTTGGATTAAACAAAGCAGCGTGTTATATCTATTCTCACCAACAAATTCGGTATCAAAACCCATCCATTTTATATCGGCGTTATCTTTCTGAAATTTCAATAGACTTTTTTGATTGTCTATATATACGTGACTCATCCTCTTAATTCTTTCTAAATCCGATCAAAAGTTATTGATCTGAATAATATGTATTGTCTTAAAAACGTATGAAAGTATGAATTATAAGCCCATAAAAGAAATAAGGCTTAGCTAATTTTATTTTTTAACAAATGTCTTTGTTATAACGTTATATTACTAAAAAAAGACATGTATTTTCGTCTTTTATTTCATTTAAATTTAAACCTAGACCATTATGCTTAAAAAGCTGATTTACTTAATATTAGGCCTAATAGTTATGCTTATTGCTGCAATAGTTTTGATACCCGTCTTATTCAAAGGAGATCTTCAAAATCTAGCTACAAAGGAAATAAATAAGAATATCAATGCAAAGTTGGCATTTGACGACATTAATGTCTCCTTAATAAAGTCGTTTCCAGATTTCTCTGTATGTCTAGAAGGCTATGATGTGCAAGGGATAGGCGAATTCGATGGTATTTCACTAGCTAAGGGCAAATCACTCTGCTTGGATGCAAATGTATGGTCCGTTATCAGCAAATCAACCAGTATAAAAGTTAAGTCTATTTCTTTGGACGAGCCCAATATCAATGTGGTTATATCCAAGTCGGGTAATGCAAACTATGATATCGCTAAGCCTACCGAGGAAAAAGCTACTTCTAGTGAAAACCCAGCCTATAAAATAAATTTAGAAAACTACGAAATAAACAACGGAGCCTTAAGCTATATCGATAAAGCTTCAGGTTTGTATATGCACGCAGAAGAGATTGATCATGAGGGTATTGGTAATTTCACCGCCAGTATCTTTGACCTCATCACTGAGACTTCTGCAAGTAATGTCATTTTTAGTTCTGGAGGGATAAACTACTTGAGTAGAGCTAAAATGAAATTGGATGCCACATTTAATATTGATCTCGACAAATCGAAATACACTTTAAAGGAAAATGATCTTGCTCTAAATGCGCTAAATATGAAAGCGGATGGATATGTCCAAACTGTAGGAGAGGATATCAATATGGATTTGGTTTTTTCCACCCCTAGTAATTCCTTGAAAGAGCTTATTTCATTGGTGCCGGGTGCGTATACTAAAGATTACAACGATGTAGAAGCAACAGGTGCAGTTAGCTTTAAAGGATTTGCTAAAGGGACCTATAATGGCAAAAAAGAAAAGCTTCCTGAGTTTGCTCTTGACATTGATGTGAAAGAAGGAAAGCTAAAATATCCAGATTTACCTTTAGGAGTCAGTGGTATAAACTCTGACATTTCTATCAACAGTCCTAGCAGCAACTTTGATGATATGGTTGTAAACATTAAGCAGCTAAACTTAAAAGTTGGAGATGAACCATTTGAAGGAAGGTTACTTTTAAAAACTCCTGTTTCTGATCCAGATATTGATACCAAAATGAAAGGCGTCATAGATCTTTCTCAATTTGCTAAAGCATTCCCAATGGAAGGCATTAAAAAAATTAGTGGCATTATAGACACCGATTTTGAGATCAAAACAAAAATGTCTACCCTCGATAAAGGGGCTTATGCAGACGCAGACATGAAGGGCAAATTTGCGATCAGTAACATGAATTACGACATGGAAAACTATCCCCCTATCGTGATCAATCAAATGCAAGTAGACTTTATTCCTGAGTTTCTCAAGGTGAATCAGTTCGATGCTAAACTTGGCAAAAGTGATATCAAGGCAAGTGGTAAAATTGATAACTTCTTAGCTTGGTTTGCACCAGACAAAACCATGAAAGGGGACCTGGTCATTAGCGCTGATTTATTTGATGCTGATGAATGGATGTCTGACGAAAAGGAGACTATCGAACCAACCAATACAACTACCACTGAAGCAGAGCTTGATGATGTATTTGATCGCTTTGACTTTAAATTAGACACTAAAGTGGACAGAATAAAATACGCTACTTATGACTTAAGAAACAGTGTATTAAAAGGGCATTTTACACCTAATGCCATTAGCTTTGATAATTTCCAAACGGAGATTGGAAAGAGTGATTTTAAAGGGCGAGGAAAACTAATTAACGTATTTTCTTACCTATTTGACGGAGAAGTACTTACAGGAGCTATTACACTCAATTCTGACTTTATAGATGCGAATCAATTTATGACAGAAGACACGGGTAAAGCCACAGCTAAATCTATGGCAAACAATGAGGATTTACAGCCATTCATGGTTCCCGAAAACATTGACATTGACTTGACTGCTGATATCGGAAAACTACATTATACCGATATGGATTTGACGAAAGTTAAAGGCTTGATTGAGATCAAGGATGAAGTTATGGTAATGGATAAGGTCAACATGAAAACCCTTGGTGGCAATATGAATATCTCAGGTCTGTATAATACTAAGGATGTAGAAGAACCAAAGTTCGAACTGAAATACAGTGTGGATAGATTGAACTTTAAACAGACCTTTGAACAAATCAATACATTCAAAGCGTTGATGCCCATAGCTCAATTTTTGGATGGAGATTTTTCTACTGATTTAAGCTTCAATGGACTTCTAGGAAAGGATATGGTTCCTAATCTAAACACCTTGAATGCGGACGGTTTTATTCAAACCTTCAATGCTATTTTGAACAACTTTGACCCATTGACAAAGATTGGAGACAAACTTAACATCAACTGGCTTAAAAAGGTCAATATTGACGATTCCAAAAACTGGTTTACCGTCAAAGATGGTAAAGTGGTTCTAGAAGAAGTAAAACATAAATTCAAGAATATAGAAATGTTAGTGGGTGGATCTCATGGATTTGATAAAGACATGGACTACTCCATCAAAGCAAAGATCCCTAAAGAACTGATGGGTAATGGAGCCGTTTCACAAGCGACGAATAAGGGATTAGATTTTCTATCTAATGAAGCTTCAAAATTAGGTGTCAATATCGCTAATGGTGATTTTGTAAACATGCTTATCAATGTAACAGGTACCATGAAAAGTCCAAAAATAAAAATCACCCCTACTGGCGCTGAGGGGCAAACCGTCAAAGATATTGCAAAGAATGTTGTCAATCAAGTAAAGGAAACGGTCAGAGATACGGTAACTAAAGTGGTTACCGAAGTCGTCGATGACACTAAAGAGAAAGTAGCAGCGGAGAAGGCTAGATTGGAAGCAGAAGCTGATGAAAAGATCAAAAAAATAAGAGTAGAAGCTCAAAAGCAAGTTGATAAGGCAAGGTCAGAAGCAAAGAAAAGAGCAGATCAAGCGCTTAAGCTTGCCTATCAACAAGCGGATAAGTTAGTTGAAAAAGCGGGCTCAAATCCTCTCAAGAAATTGGCAGCTAAGGAAGGAGCCAAATTGGCTAAAAAGAAGGCAGATGATGTCCACAAGGCTTCTTTAGCTAAAGTAAGCCAAACAACAAGCAATATCACAAAAAAGGCAGATGATGAAGCCAGCAAAGTCCGGGCAAACTATCAGAAAAGAATTGGAGATCTCGAGAAAAAGGCTGGATTGTAGGTAATATTCCTCAAACGACCTGATAATGTCTAAATAAATTAAACCCAGTCGATCAATGATTCATGCCTTTTACCTATTTTTGAGCTGGAAAAATAGACCAATATGGCAAAGGTAAAAAAGAAGGAATTAGGATTAGGTATACGTGCACTGCTTGGGAATAATGACGCAGCTAGCAAAAAAGAGAACGAAGAAGTAGTCAAAGAACTATCCTCGACGACGACTTTGATACCTGTATCAAATATAAAAGCTAACCCAGGTCAGCCAAGAACTGACTTTGAGCCCGAAGCGCTTAATGAACTTGCTGCTTCGATAAAAGCGCATGGCATCATACAACCTATCACCCTGAGGTCGCTTGGAGAAGACTCATTTGAGATCATCAGTGGAGAGCGTAGATTTAGAGCAGCGCAATTAGCTGAGCTCACAGAGGTTCCAGCTTATGTCAGAATAGCCAATGACCAAGAACTATTGGAGATGGCGCTGATAGAGAATATCCAGAGAGAAAACCTGAATCCATTAGAAATAGCCATTACCTACAGTCGATTAATGTCTGAATTCAAATTGACACATGAAGAGATGGCAACTAGAGTGGGTAAGAAAAGAAGTACGATTACCAATTCATTACGCATGCTAGAATTGCCGCCTAGCATACAAACAGGGCTGAGAAAAGGGCAAATATCGGCTGGACATGCAAAAGCTATCCAAGGGCTTACAACCGTTGACCAACAATTGGACCTCTTTCATAGGATAATCAAGGATAACTTATCCGTAAGAGAGACTGAAAAAGTAGTTAAACTCAAGAATATTAGCCCAAGCGCAAACAATGCTGGTAAGGAGTTATCCATTGAATATCGTGATGTGCAGAGAAATTTGAGAAAACAACTCGGCTCAAAGGTAGATATCAAATTGAAAGGTCGCCATAAAGGACAAATAGTAATTCCTTTTTTAGATGTAGATGATTTCAATCGCATCTTGGAGATAATAGAAGAATAAAAATGACAATTAAGAATTGGGTACTTTTTTTATTGCTGATTACTATTTTTGGTGTTGGATCGTGTATGGCTCAAACAACAACAAGTACTCAACCAAGTAAAGTAGACAATACGGAGAGAATACTTTCGGACAGTACACAGCTCCTCCAAAAAGATACTGTAGAAAAAGTTAGATTCAAACTCATCAAATCCATTCTAGATAAAAAATATCCAAATCCTAATCGTGCTGCAGCTATGAGTCTCATTATACCTGGTAGTGGACAGATCTACAATAAGAAATATTGGAAGCTTCCTATCGTTTATGGAGCACTAGGAGGACTTGGTTATCTTATTGTAGATAGTAGTTCAGAATACAGGTCTTTTCGAGATGCTTACACAGCAGTCATTGATGATGATCCAAATACCATCAATCCTTTTAGCACCCTTGGAGAAAGCAGCCTTTTATCCATTAGAGACAGGTTCAATAAACGAAGACAACAAGGCTATATATTTTTTGCACTGACTTGGATATTGAATTCATTGGATGCCTATGTCGATGCTCATCTAAACTCATTTGATGTAAGTGAAGATATTAGCATGATTGTAAACCCTGTGGGGGTTCAACTAGGAGATTCGAGTGGATATGGTCTGAGCCTAAGATTTACTTATCAAGACAATACCCATACGCAGCCTCCATTTATTTACTAAACTTAGCCAATGCGATTAAAATTTCCGAAAGATTTTCTGTGGGGAACGTCTACCGCTGCTGCGCAAATAGAGACCGCCTCAGAGCACAATTGGAAAGGATTCAAATCTAAAGATGGCTATGTTTTTGACAGAACAGCAGACCATGAATTGAGGCGGGACGAAGACATAGACATTATCACTCAGTTTGGCACAGTATACAGATGCGGAGTAGATTGGGCGCGACTACAGACCAAGCCATATGGCGAGTTCGATCCCGAAGTGATAAGGGAGTATGCTGACTTCTTCCAAAAACTAAATAACAAGGGTATTCAAATCATGTTTGTGATACATCATTTCACACACCCCTTATGGTTTGACAAAAAAAATGCGTGGTTAGACGCAGACAATATTCCTATATTTATTGATTTTGCAAAAAAATGTGTGAAGCATTTTAAGGAATATGTATTCAATTGGAACACTTTTAACGAACCCAATGTATTTTGCCTAAATGCCTACATTACGGGAAACTTTCCCCCTCA
>JALZVN010000146.1 GCA_023299965.1 Saprospiraceae bacterium
ATGGATACGGTTCCGTACCTTAGGCTACGGTATCGGCGCCAAGATGGCAAGACCTATGTATGCCAAGTTTATACGCAGAATGGAAAATGATGAAGAGGTAGACTTTGATGTCACTAAACGATTCGTTATGCCAGAAGGTGAATTAGGCATTGAGTTGGATTGCGAAGTCTACAAAAGACAAAGAGGAGATATTGTCACGAACCCTGCTGAAAACGGAGAAGGGTTTGGCGGAGAAGGGGTGGATAATGTCGCTCCGATAGATTCTGTTCAGTTGTCTATAGATGAGGAGGAGTTTGGAGAGGATTTTTAGAGGGCATAAAATAACCAAATAAATTAGTTGAAGAGGATATATTAGTCTATCTGTTTAGCTCACTTATCAATCCTAACTTGAAGAAAAACGAACAATGAGTTTTCCATTTTTATTAAATGAAGTTGGTGCCTATATCAATAAGAAATCGAATATACTCGAAACACATAGGCAGTTGATAATTGATATCGTCAAGCCTGCTCTACATATTGAGTATCTTCAGAATGAAACACAATCCTCAGAATCTGTACAATCTAAAATTGGCGGGAAGCCGCTTGTTAGTAATGAGATGTCTGAACTGCTAAAAAAAGACAGCGATTGGGTCTTTATCTTTCAATTAGATTTTAGCAATTTTAATATCTATTCTGATTTATTGAATCTGCCATCGGAGGGCATGATCTCTGTGTTTATGAAAGCATATCTAGTAACAGATAAATACTATCTGAATCCACTGGAATATAAATGTTTTTTTGCACAAGACTTAGTTCATGTGGATAAAGATTATAATTCAAAGGTCTCTATAAAGGAAAATGAAATGATCTTCAAAGAATGGCTTTCTATACCTGATGATGAAGATCCATTTTGGGAGCCAATAGAAGATGAAAACGATGATTTTGGATATGATGTGTATGAGCACATGCAAGATGCAATAGCTAGTATATGCAATATCCATGATTACAATAGCTCTCATGTTGGAGGATATGACGCAGCGGTCCAATCTAGTGTTTTATATGATTTTGCGGGAAGAGATTTAATTGATTTGCCAGTTACTCAAAAGGAGTACTGGGAGCAATTTCAAGTAAGGTGGCAAGAAATCAAGATGCTGAGTAAAACCTATGTTTTACTTTGTCAAATAGATACCTTAAATTCTATTTCGAATTTGTCAAATTATCTTGATGGTGTTATTTATATCGGGATAAAAAAGGAGGACTTGAAAAATAGAAATTTTACTCGACTGAAATTAGTTGTTCAGAATACGTAAAATACTTTATTTTTCGGACCATGAATTAAATCAGCAAAAGCTAATTCGATTTTTTATTATGATATATGATTTAGATCAATTAAAAGTAGATTTCAATAAAGGTAAAAAATTGAAATATCTCTGCTTTTTGGGCAATCAAAAATCACATACTGGTCAAGTAGATCAGTCATGTTTAAGCCAGTGGTATGCAATTAATTTTGAAATAGATGGAATTGAATATTACTCCTCGGAGCATTATATGATGGCTGAAAAAGTCAAACTATTCAGTGATGAGCTTAACTATAAGAAAATTTTAGGTTCTCAATCACCTGGGCAAGCAAAACAATATGGAAGAGAGGTTTTAGGTTTTGATGAGAAAGTTTGGAAACAGAATCGTACTGAAATTGTTTTAAAGGGGAATATCGCAAAATTTGGTCAAAACGAATCGGTTAAAAATTACTTACTGTCCACCAAAAATAGAATCTTAGTGGAAGCAAGCCCCGTTGACATTATCTGGGGCATCGGTTTGTCCAAGGATAGCGAGCATTGCCAAAACCCTTTAAAATGGAGACGTTTAAATTTATTGGGATTTGTATTAATGGAGGTGAGAGATTTTTTGACAGAATCATAATCATAAATGAAATACCTACAATCCACCTACTTCTTTGACTACGAGGATAAAGTCATTCAAGAGCTTATAGCTGAGTTCAATAGAGACACTCTTTCCGACAAGGAAAGGACTATCGGAATATATACGAAGGTGCGTGATGATTGGAGGTATGATCCATACAGTATTAGTATTGCCAAAGAAAAATACAAATCAAGTTTTCTTGCGGAAAAGACAACAGGCAACTGTGTAGAAAAGTCTGTGATATTAATCGCTTGTCTTAGAGCTATGAAGATACCTGCACGGTTACATTTGGGAAAAGTCAAAAATCATATTGCCGTAGAAAGATTGATAGAAAAATTTGGTACCAATGAATTAACTCCGCATGGAATGGTCAATGTGTTTCTAGATGGCAAATGGCTGAAACTATCCCCTGCATTCAACAAAACACTGTGTGAAAAATTTAATGTAGAGCCTCTAGAATTTGATGGAGAGAATAGTTCCTTCTTACAGCAATTCAATAGTGAAGGGACAAAATTTATGGAGTATCTAGAGGATTACGGATTTTTTGAGGATGTGCCTTTAGCTTTTATGGTGGATAATTTAAAGGAGCACTATCCTAGTATTTTTGATACCGGTGAAGAGATTACGGAGTTTAAGATTTAGGAGAATCTTGAATAATACCATTTGTAGTTTAAAATGGCGTGCAATATTTTAGATAGAAATTTTTGTCTATTAGGAGCTTATAATGGAAAATATTTGCAAAAAACCATTTATAATGGAAAATATTTGTTGATATGTGTGTTTTAATAGAAAATATTTAACAAATTGGACGAATAATCTAGTTTTAATGGAAAATTCTTTACCAATACATTTACAGGAGGTAGTTTTTGGGTCATCCGATCCAGTTTTATCAAAAAAGATATCCAATCTAGAGAAAGAAGGAAAGCTAAAAAAAATTGCACCTCGCTTGTATACAGGCAACCTAGAAGATAGTCCTGAGGAAATTGTTAAGCGAAATATATATACAATATTAGGTAGACTCTTTCCTGGAGCTGTATTAAGCCATCGCTCTGCCTTAGAGTTTCAACCTACATCAACAAATCAACTTTTCTTAACTCATTCATATACTAAGAAGACTAAATTGCCAGGATTGACCATTCGGTTTTTAGAGGGGCATGGAGCTATTGAAGGAGATAATATATTGTCTGGAAAAATCTATGCTTCACAACAAGCCAGAGCTTTTTTAGAAAATCTTCAAATCTCAAGAAAAACTGGATCTGACTCTAAGACACTGTCTTCTTCAGAAATAGAAGAAAGACTTGAGCAAATTGTTAGAATAAATGGAGAAGAAGCGCTTAATGTTTTAAGAGATAAAGCTCGTTCAATATCTGAGAAATTAGATATGGAAAAAGAATTCTTAAAATTGGATATAATTATAAGTGCACTTTTATCTACTCATGTATCAAAGGTATTAACATCACCTATTGCTGCAGCACGTGCGTTTGGTGTTCCATATGATCCTAATAGGAACCAGCTTTTTGAAAAGCTATTTAGAGTTTTGAAACAACTAGAATTTAAATTTTATGAGGAAAAAAATAGGGAGAGTAGAGCATTTAAAAATTTTGCATTTTATGAAGGTTACTTTTCAAATTATATTGAAGGTACAGTATTCGAAGTCGCAGAGGCAAAAAAAATAATTGAAACTCAGATTCCAATCCCAACAAGAAATCAAGATTCTCATGATATTTTGGGTACATACAAAATTGTGTCAAATAGAAAGGAGATGTCTACCACTCCTAAATCTGCAGAAGAATTAATATCAATTCTTCAATATAGACATAAGATACTCCTGTCAAGTCGTGAAGATAAAAATCCAGGAAAGTTTAAAGACAAAAATAATTTTGCTGGACAAACTTCCTTTGTGGATATGAATCTTGTTTTGGGTACTTTAATTAAAGGGTACGAGTTTTATGCTGCCCTTGATAGACCGTTTACTAAGGCAGCTTTCATTATGTTCATGATAAGTGAAGTTCATCCTTTTCTTGATGGAAATGGAAGAATAGCGCGTGTTATGATGAATGCTGAATTGACTTCTGCTAACCAAGCAAAAATTATTATACCAAATGTATTTAGAGATGATTATATGCTAACTCTCAGAAGGCTGACAAGGCAAGGTGATGCAGAACCTTATATTAGAATGTTGTCAAAGGCACACAAATTTAGCGCTACAATTTTTGGAGACAACATGGAAGAGGTCCATGCAAAATTAGAACACTCTAATGCGTTCTTATTACCCGAAGAGGGGCAGTTAAAAATTATACTCTAGGGAAGTTTTATATAATACCATTCTTTTGAATAATGCATTAATTATTTCAAAAAAAAGCCCAAAGTAAATTGAATTACTTTGGGCTTTTTAGATTCTATATGGTATTCGAAGAATTACTTGCTTCCAATACGCGTGTCTTTATTTTTGAGATTGTTGAATGTTTCCACTCCACACTCCAAAAATTCTTTGTACTCAGGTACTTCAGGTGTATATCCAACTGGATTGTTTAGTAAGTCCATGTTTGGAGAAACTAAAGCGTAATACGGCTGAGAATTATTACCAAAATATTTAGTTTGGAAGTAAGCCCATTTGTGGCCGTAAGTTCTAAGTGTTCTATTGCCTTCGCCAGAAACTCTTGGGACCTCTATGGGCTTCTCCAATTTCTTTCTGTCATCAACGTATAAGGAAACTAAGACATAGTCTTTATCGATGAGGTTGAAAATTTCTTTTCTAGGCCAAACGTGTTCTTCCATCTTTCGACAGTTTACACAAGCATAACCTGTGAAATCTATTAGTATCGGTTTGTTATTCTCCTTGGCATGAGCTAAACCTGCTTCTAAATCTTTGAAGCAGGTAAGATTACTAGGGCAATCACATGGATAAAGTATGCTATAGCAAGACGAAGGGGCTAGTCCGCTCAACCATGTCAAAGAACTTAGAGAGCCTGCGTCTTTATCATAGATGAAACCAGTTGCCATATATCCTGCAAAAGCTACAGCCGCAATTCCTAAAATGGCTCTTATAGGTTTAAGTTTAAACGGAGAATCGTGCGGAAACTTGATAAGCCCCAATAGGTAAGCTCCAAGACCAAGGAAGCAAAGAATCCAGATGCCAAGGAATATTTCAATTTTCAAAATACCCCAGTGTGATACCAGATCTGCGTTGGATAAAAATTTGAAAGCCAATGCTAACTCTATAAATCCTAAAACAACCTTTACCACGTTTAACCATCCACCAGATTGTGGTAGAGAGTTCATCATGCCTGGGAAGGCAGCAAATAGAGCAAATGGTAAAGCAAGCGCCAGTCCAAATCCTCCCATACCTGCAGTCAATTGCCAAGCACCTCCATCAGAGGATAGTGCTCCCGCGAGCAAAGATCCAAGAATCGGTCCTGTACATGAAAATGAAACCAATGCTAGAGTCAATGCCATAAAGAATATACCGATAATACCTCCTGCTCCTTCTGCACTACTAGATTTATTGGTCCAAGATTCTGGAAGTGTGATTTCATAAAATCCGAAGAATGAAAATGCAAAGAATAAGAAAATTACAAAGAAGGCAACGTTTAGATATACATTCGTTGAGATCTCATTGAGTATATCAGGGCTAATGGTATCTAGTAAATGAAACGGAGCACTTAGTAGTAGGTAAACTCCGAGTATGAAAGCACCATACAAAATTGCATTTGCTAAGCCTTTCTTTTTATCCTCACTTCCTTTGGTGAAGAAACTCACAGTCAGCGGAATCATTGGGAATACACAAGGTGTAAGTAGCGCAATTAGACCTCCTAAAAACCCTAAAACAAAAATATTCCAAAATCCTTTTGGCGCTTCTTCTTTTTCATCTGTGCAATTTCCTTGAGGATTCTCAATGTTTACATTTCCAGAGATGGCAGGATATAATCCCGAAACTCCAGCAGTACCTAGACCTGCGTTTGTGTTACCAGTATTACTACTAGTAGCTGCACTGCCCGTCAAAGTAGCAATATGCTTAGAAGCTGCTTCTCCAAGCATCCCTAAATTTTTGTCTGGAAAGATTACGAAGTCAACATCTGTAGGAGGAAGACATCTCGAATCATCACATGTCATATATGTCAGGTATCCTGTGATTACTTCACTAGGATTACTTGGCTTTATCTTTTGGGTAAAAGTCACTGGTCCTTTTACAAACTTGATTACATTAGTGTCGAACAACTTATCAAAACCTTCTTTTCTTTTTCCTTCTTCTTGTGTTGCTCCATCTAATGTGTAGAATTCAGTTTCATCAAAATGAAAAGAGGTGGGTACTGGTCCCTCATCACTAGTGTGCTGAGAATAGATCGACCAACCCTTATCCATATTGGCAGTAAAGGTCGCAACATTGTTCATGACTTTTAGATCCCACTTTACAGGATCTAGAAATCCATCATTCTTTTTTGGTGCAGCCTCCGATTTGACGATTTGGTTCGTTTTTCCACTTGCCGTTGCAGTAGGCTTACTTACGCTAGTAGAATTGTTTCTACTGACGATAGTCGGTTGTTTGATTTCTATTTCTACTGCTTTGCCATTTCCTGATTCTATCGTCAAGACTTGTTCTTTCTTGGTGACAGCAGACTGAGATGGTTTTGTAGGGGCATTTTCGACGATCTGAATAGGATTCTTTTTCTTTTTGATTTCTATGGGTGCCTGTGTTGCATTGCCAGTGGCTCCTTGCGTTGGAGTAATCTTGAATTCAAAATCTTCATCTGTAGGAGGAAGGCACTTGGTAGCATCACACGTCATGAAAGTCAGATACCCTGCGATAGGCTTAGTATAATCAAGGACCTTTACTTTTTGTCTAAAGATGGCTTTCTTGGCGTACTTAGTCACGTTCATGTCGAAGACCTTATCGTGACCTTCTTTTCGATTGAGCTCGTCTTCAGTCGTTTTTCCATTTAAAGAAAAATGCGATCCAGCGTCAAATTCGAATGTAGTGGCAATAGGTCCATCTTCAGATTCTAAATATTGAGAGTAGACGGTCCAGCCGTCTTCAATGTCGGCAGTATATATAAGCTCATATTCGTCACCAGCAATATGCTTGCTATCGTATGACCAGCTTACTGGATTGTATATCTGAGCGTAGGCTCCTATAGTATAGAAAATACCTACAATAAAGAGAATAAACTTTTTCATTGTTATGATTTGGATGAGGATTCAAAAATATGAATTATCAGACACTCTAAAGAGTGTATCAGCAGTGATTACCTAAATCACTACTTGATTTCGACATCAAAGTCGACCTCTGTAGGAGGCAAGCATCGATTGTTGTCGCAAGTCATAAATTCAATATATCCCTTGATGTTGGTGAGTCCTTCTGTTCTCTTGATTTTTTGAACTAGGCTAAGTTCCTTTGCATACTTAGCAATGTTCATCTCAAAAAGCTTGTCATAGCCTTCTTTCTTGTCTCCTATTTCTTCGATCTTTCCGATTGGTGTAACTCCTTCTGTATCCAAATTGATGGAGGTCGCTATCGGACCTAAATCACTTTCTAGATATTGAGAATAAACATACCAACCATCGTCAATAGCGGCAGTATAGGTAATAGTAACTTCTTCGTCTGATACTTCTGTATTCACAGTCCAGCTTACAGGCTCTAGTTGACAAAATGCAGATATAGAAAAGCATAACGTCATTAGTAAACAAAGTGAAATCTCTTTCATAATGGATTAATTTTTTAATTAGTAAATAACTGGATTGAAAGAAGTGGTTATCAACACGTAGTTAACGTTTAGTATTTAGCTTCATAGGTACACTAAAAAAACGTGCTACAAGGTCTAAAGTTATAGCTATTTGCGGTTTATTTCAGCCTGTTGGCTAACAATAAGAAAATCTTAACCTTTTGGGGCTTTTGAACGCTAAATGGGACCTTATCATCCGGTACATTCAAGTCAAAGGTTGGCGAAAACATCAAAGGATTCCAAAGTCTAAGCTAGCATATACAAGTCTCTAAAGTCTTTTCAGATGTCTTGTATATGCTAGACCTGCTAAAGAGGACTCTGGTGGTTTCGTACACGGGATAAATGCTGCTTAGTTTTCTTGTAATGTAAACTGATTTGTCACAAGTAATTGACTGGATAGCTAGGCTGGTCTTAATTTAAATAGCTCAAAGCGAAACTATTACATATTTATGAATGCCTACAAGTTGAAATCTTTTGGACTAGCGCTGCGAAAGGGTGACGACGTAGGAGGAAGATCATCGGTTTTTTTCAAACCGAGGAGCCGAGCGAGTAGCGAGCCCTGTAGCATAGCGACCGCTGATATTCGCCTTTTCGCGAATCCTCAGCGGGAGGCCCCGAGTGAATTATGAATGGTGAATTATGAGTTATGAATGCTGCGCTCGTCTTATTCTCTCCACTCCATCACTTTCCACTCTCTACTTTCCATTTTTTTCATTGATCATTGCACATTGACTTTACCCTTTAAACATCCATTTACCAATCTCCATGAACCCTACTTTTTTGCCGTAAAGAAGTATTCCGATGCGGAAGATACGTCCAGCTAGCCAAGTGAAAAAGAGGATGCCTAGGATCAAAAGAACAACGGAGATCGCAATCTGCCATCCAGGTGGATCGAAAGCAAGTAAACCTGGCATCACAATAGGCGAAAATAAAGGGAATATTGATGAATAAAATGCAAGAGAGCTTTCTGGGCTGGGAATGACGGCAATCAAAATATAGGTAGCGATAACAATAGGGATCATAACGGGTATTGTCAGTGTTTGGCTCTGTTCCAAATCATCTCCAGCAGCAGCTCCTACAGCAGCGAACATAGAAGAATACAGTAAATAGCCACCTAGAAAATAGAATAAAAATAGCGGTGCAATTTTCCACCAGTTTAGATTGTGAAGTTCATTCATCAAGAGTATCACTTGTTGTTCTATGTCTTCAGGGTCTATTTGAGTATTTTCAAGATCTATCGTGCTCATAGCATCTAGATCAATCCCAATGACTAGAGCGGCTCCCATGTACATCAAAGGGATAAGGACCATCCATATAAGTAACTGGGTAAGGCTAACGCCTCCAACTCCAATAATCTTCCCCATCATCAACTGAAATGGATTCACGGAGCTTACGATAACTTCAACGATACGATTTGTTTTCTCTTCCATGACAGAGCGCATTACGCTCATACCATAAAAGAAAACGACGAAGTACATGAGAAACCCCATTACTCCACCCAGCATAGCACCGACCACCCCAGAGAATCTAGAGCTGTCTTCTTTGGTGGCATCAAGCGGGTCAGGGTCTAAAACTACTCTTGTGTCCAACAACTTGAGTTGCTCCTTGTCCAGTTCTAGTTTTTCCATTTTGTAGTCCCGGATAATTTTCTTTATAGCGTCTTCAATTTTGTCTACATCATCCAAGCCAGGGTCACTTTCTGAGAAGTAGGTAATGGTATAGTCTTTGGCTTTGATATTTCTGAGGGTAGGAAGCTTGAGCACAGCAGAGTACTTCTCTTCTTCTGTTTTTTTCTTTAGCTCGGCAAGGGAATCAGTGGTCTTGATATAGTGGATAGTTCCATCTTTGCTAGATGGAATACTGCGGTTTTCTAGGATTCCAGATTCGTCGTGAATGGCGATATTGAGAACGTCCCCTCCCTCATAAGTCACGATAAAAAACACGACCACAAAAAATAAGGCAAAGGCAAATGGGGTGAGTAATGTAGTAATAATGAAGGATTTCTTCTTTACCCTAGTCAAATATTCACGCTGTACAATTAACCAAAATTTATCCAATGTTTTTCGTTTTGTAACACGAATATAGCTTTATTCGCAACAAATTTTACTTTGGCTAAATGCTAATTTGGACTTAGGTACAGTCAAACGCTGGAATGAACGATATAGGTATACATAAAGGTGAAACAGAAGCTACTCTTCTTCTGAAGCTCGACGTTTTAATCTTGCTTTGTATTGAGCTTCTTTTTCAGCTTTCTCCGCTTCCTTTTTAGCCTTTCGGAGTTCATCTGCCTTACTATAGGCGATGATGATTTCCTTTACAAGGCGATGTCGGACCACGTCATCTGTAGTCAGATATATTACCCCAATACCTTCTGTATCTCCTAAGATGTTGATGCTGTGCTTGAGCCCTGAGCGCTGATTGTGTGGGAGATCAATCTGAGATATATCTCCAGTGATGATACACTTTGCGGATGGTCCAAGTCGAGTCAAGAACATCTTGAGCTGCATAGAAGAGGCGTTCTGAGCCTCATCCAAGATAATGAACGCGTTGTCAAGCGTCCGTCCACGCATGAATGCAAGTGGAGCGATCTCAATGGTTCGGTTAGTCATGAAGTGCTCCAACTTGTCTGGCGGAAACATATCATCCAATGCATCATAGAGTGGTCTTAAATAAGGGTC
>JALZVN010000147.1 GCA_023299965.1 Saprospiraceae bacterium
TACGACTTTTCTCTTGAAATAGGGGAAAAGATTCCCGAGGGATTTCACAAAGATTTCATCTTGGATACTATTTATAATGTTACTTTGCTGGACGGTAGTTCAAGAAAAAGATATGACTTTTCGAAAGGCGAAAATGCAAAAACTAGTTGGATTTATGGAATAGGAGATATTACTAGAGGATTTATCCTAGCAGGCAATGCCACAAATTTCTTTAATTGTGCGCGAATAGGAGATCAGTTGTTATGGGAAAATGAAAATTCCTTGTTTAGCTGCGAGGAAAGCACCTGCTTTCAACCTATTCCCTTTTTCGAATTGCGGATAGAAGGTAATACCATTTTTATAGACAATCAAACGCCATGTAAAAATGAGTATAACTTTATCTGGGATTTTGGAGACGGAAATTTTTCGCATGAAGTAAACCCAGTTCATGAATATCAAGATTTTGGTTGTTATCAAGTCACCTTACAAATAGAAGAAGATTGTTATCCATTTTCTATACCTCATACTGTAGCTGCAAACATATGCACCAATAATGCTTGGGAAGAGAATTACAATTTATTTATAAATACTTACCAACTAAGATTTGTAACTATTTCTGCAAGCGAAGAGATTTTATATTATCAAGAGGGCATCTCACGAACAAGTGATGCTGGTCAAACATGGACAATCATACCACTACCCGTTCCTGCAAATTCATATACGGATATTGACGAGGTAAAATTTTATGATGAAATGCGTGGAATTCTCGTTCTCGATATTTCTTTCAGTCCAAACATGAATCAGACTAGTATACTCACCACTCAAGACGCAGGTTTAACTTGGCAACCAGCATTTGCCTCCAAATCTGACCCTCGTGATTTAGAACTAGGAGACAATGGATTGGCTTGGATTCACCTTGATAATAAAATATATCGGTCAATTGATTTTGGAAACAGTTGGGTAGAATTACCAGAGGAATTCACATTTAGTGGTGGTGATATATACTTCGTAGATGAAACAAATTTATTCAGAAAAGGTACCGGTTCAGATATACTCTACAAATCAAGCGACCAGGGAGATAGCTGGGAATTGACACCATTAAGTTCAAGATTTTACAATTTTATATTTTTTGATGACAAAAATGCATATAGATATATCCGCAACACCAAACAAGTTGAGATGACTTTTGATGCTGGCGAAACATGGATATCAAAAGAACTACTCTTGCCAATATTGGACTTACATTTTGCTTCTGAACATAGTGGTTGGATTACCAGTAGAGATAACACTATCTATTATACTTCCGATAATTTCGAAACCTTATCTTCTAGTCATTGCACAGGGATAACAATAGACGAATTAACAGTCGTGAATGATTCTATAGCCACAGGACATATTCGCAACCGTCCAATAGGGGCAAACAGTACTGAATTTATTAAAATGTCATTTAACAATGAATTGCTTGGGAATTGTATCATCTCTAGCGTTTCTGAAGAAATAATAAATAGCCCAAATATATATCCAAATCCGACATCCTCTTTACTTAATATCAATGATATAGGTGCAGGTGATTTTATCTATAAAATATTAAGCATGGATGGCACATTGGTATTGTCAGGTAAAAACACAATCCAAATAGACGTGAGTCAATTAGTCCATGGGACTTATATTCTTAGTTTGGATTACAAATCAGGGGCAGCTAGACATTTGGAGAGGTTTGTGGTTTTGAGGTAGGGAGTAGAATTTACGAGAGTAATTTATTGTAGGTTTTTTATTTTGGTTTTCCAATCTTCAATATTTATGAATGTTTCCTCTTTTACTTCATCAAAATATATCCATCCGTCAATATCACTGCTCAACTTTTGTAATCGGTTAATTATTTCTTGATTGATTTCTAGCCTACCATATTCTGTCAGTTTGCCTTTCATTATAAACCATAGATTGAATTCAAGATTTTGCATCCAACCTGTGTAAAAAGCTTCTTCACTAAGTTTGCTCATGAAGCTTGCCAATTCTTTTTGCTTATCATTTAAGTCATTTAGCATTTTAGTTCGATATTGATTTAATCGTCTACTTCGAGCTTCTTGGATTAAATTATATGTGTTTTAGTATTCACTAAATCACATACTAGTATGACATCGAGGGCACAGCCGCTCGACGAACGGTTTTTTTTAAAATGATATTATTTCACTTTTTCATACACGTATGTATCAGAATCTATAGCGAATCCAGAACCAGACATAATATTCTTAGAAAAACAGTGCATTCCGACTAACCATCTTAAGTCATCAACGTCTGGCTGCAAGTAAAAAACATCATTATCATTAATATCAAAAGTTATTAGATTCCAATCGGTTTTGAATTCCTCATCGGTTTCCATGTTTCTTAAAGTAAGCGATGTAGAAGTTATAGAAAGCAACAAACATTCTGTGGATGGCTCAAAATCAATCCAGCCAGGTTTTATTCCACTCAATACCCAATCGCCAATCAAGTTTTCTTCTATTTCGCTTTTGGAGCTGAGTTGATTGTCCCAACAATCTGATCTTAGCGCATGTAGTTCTTCAATACTTTGCACAAAGGCACAACTGGCATCTGTCAAGTTAGGGTTAGCAGAATCGTCTTCTTTACATCCTAACAATAGTAATGAAACAATGATTAAAAATAGTACTCTTTTCATTTTTTAGTTGTTTAATTAGTTAGACGTAAGATTTGGGTGAAAGGTTGGGTGGTTGTTAATAAGCCATTACAATCGACCTAAAATTATACAATTTCCCAACCGTTATTATTTGCTTTCTTTTTTAATTCTAGGAGTTCACTTTTTAAACTATTCTCAAATTTTTCTAAATCTAATGCTGACGCAGAAAAATTATCAATCCAATCAAACAATTCATATAATTCTTGTAGCGAAGCATATTTTGATATATTTCTAACAAGTTCATCACAAGTCTCATTATATACATCAAGATTAAATTTAACGATATCTGTTAATGGATGATCTCCAGGCCCTCCCGCTGCCATAATTATTGTTTTATCTAATATTCTAAAATGAGTCGGTACTACTTTTTAGAATTTCTATTCTTAGTTTATCTGGAATATTTACCCAGTTTGTTTTTTCGTTTAATTTCAATTCAATTAAACATTCACTTTTTGCAACATTAACGATGTGATTAAACCAATTTAAATAAGTCCATTCTTGTGGCTTAGGAGAATATAAGATTTTATTCTTTTCATCCCAATGTACTTCAGTTGCTGTTCTATAAATCAAAATAAATGTTTCATTTTCAGGCTTGATATGAAGTTGTCCTAAATCATTTATTTCAACTTGTTTTATTATATCAGATTTAATTGCCAATTCACTTAAGTTTATTCATTTCAACGAAAACCCCTCACCTATTCCACAACTTAAACAAAAATCTAGACCAGGCCTTTTTGGGTTTGGTATACGCTTTATCCGTAATTCCTTTGATGGTCTTTTGATTTATTCTGGAGGCTACGGGATAGGGGTAAACTCGATTGGCGATTTTGCCAATGGGGATACCTGCTTCTGCGGCGAGTTGTAATTCTTGAATGAGGTCGCCCGCTTTGGCAGCGATCATGGTGGCAGACTTGATGGTGCGGTCTTCTAGAGCACCAAAGTTGTCGGTCCATACGGACATCCTTCCGTAGGCGTATTCGTCTACAATGGCGCGGTCGTCTTCGGAGAAGGTTTGGTCTTGGCGGTAATAGAAGATTCTTTTTTCATCCATTTGTTTTTCGCTATAACCGAAGGTGGCTACTTCT
>JALZVN010000148.1 GCA_023299965.1 Saprospiraceae bacterium
TTGACTTCACAACGATTGTTGTACTGTTGGTCTCCTTTATGTCTAATAGAAATATTGACATCACATCGCATAGATCCTTGCTCCATATTCCCATCAGAAATATCAATATACCTAATCAACTGACGTAAGCTGTAAAGAAATTGCTCTACTTGTTCTCCTGATCTAAAGTCGGGTTCAGTTACCAATTCTAATAGGGGAGTACCTGCTCTATTATAGTCCAATAATGATTTTGTAGGATCTAAATGATGAATAGATTTACCTGCGTCTTCTTCTAAATGTACATGATGGATATTGATTTCGCTGCCATCTTCTAAACGGAGTCGTCCGCCAATGAGGATTGGGTTCTTGTCCTGGGTGATTTGATACCCTTTAGGCAGATCGGCATAGAAGTAGGATTTGCGATCAAAAGTACTGTTTCGATTTATCTCACTATTTAGCGCTAGACCAAGTTTAATAGCCTTAGGGATGACTGCCTCGTTTATTTTCGGTAAGGTCCCAGGATGTGCAAGTGATATAGCGCTTACCAAGGTATTTGGTTTTGCCCCAAAATAAGTGCTGTCGCCACAGAATATCTTGCTCTTAGTATTGAGTTGGATGTGGACTTCTAGTCCTATCACTGTTTCGTAATCCTTTCTTTCCATTGTGTAGTAATCAACTTCTTATGATTAAACGATTGAAAATTTATAAAGATGCTTTAGCTGTAGAGGGTGAAACGAATTACTGCCATGAATGATATGCTATAAATTCAACTCTAAGATGGTGGAGTGTAGATCGATTTTACAGTCGAAGGCTAGATCCTGAATCTTACAAATAAATAACTAACTCTAAAACTTCCAATGGGATTAAACATCCTTTAAAACGCGCTCTCGATAGAAGCGATATGAGATGATGTGGATAGCTAATGAAGGAAGTGCTAGGAGTGGATGAGCCTCAAGCGAATACGCTACTAGCTCTATCCTGAATAGCTATACAGGTCATCGAATACAAGCGGATAGCGAGATATAAGCGCCCGTAAGACAATTATGAATGATGAAATGCAACGCAAATGCGTAGGAAATAATAAATGGTCTTCAAGAAAAGGCAAGTATGCTAAACTAGAATAAGTAAGTTAACAGTTAAATGACCTCACAAATTTTTTAATCAAAAGACTGATTAATCTTAGCTGCAGAATCAACCAAGGATTGATACTCTTCAGCTGAAAGACCGTCCATGCAGTAAGAAATAGGGTTCACCTTATTGTTGTTATGAATCACTTCATAGTGAAGGTGAGGAGCCGTAGAAGTACCCGTGTTACCAACCGTCCCGATGATCTGACCACGTGAAACCTTGTCACCAGCCTTTACAGATACAGAAGCCATGTGCGCATAGAGCGATTGGTATCCGTAACCGTGGTTGATGATGACATGTGTACCATATCCAGACTTCTTTTTGATGATTTTTTCGATTACGCCAGCACCAGTCGCCTGGATGTCAGTCCCTTTAGGACAAGTGAAGTCCATACCGGTGTGCATCTTTTTGCGCTTGAATATCGGGTGCATACGCATTCCAAATCCTGAAAGCGCGCGGATGTTTCTCTTGAGCTTATCTTCACGGATCGGCTTGATCGCAGGGATAGCTGCTAGTTTATCTTCTCTTGAGCCTGCCTCTTTTTCTATCTTATCCAAAGACTTAGATTGGATAGCCAGTTGGAGCTTGAGTTTGTCTGCCTTTTGTTGAGTAGACTGGAGTAGTTCGCCCGTTGTTTTATAGTTGGTTATGAAGTCATACTTTTCTGATCCCCCTTGACCACCGTTCCAAATCTGATTGTCGATAGGGTCCATGCCGAATATCACTCTGTGTACATTGGCATCTCTATCTTGAATATTCTCTAACACTTTGCCCATTTTTTCGACTTGGTCGTTCATGGCGATGTGTTGCAATTCTAATTGTTGGATTTCACGGGCTTGCGCGCGTTCAAAAGGAGATGGTATAAAGCTATATAAAACTGACGCCATAACAGCACTTACGATCAAGAATCCTAGAGCCGTAAGTAGCTTAGATTTTAATGGAGTTTTTAATTTTTCGTAGCGTAGGGTAGTTTCGTTGTAGAAATACTTCTCTTGTGCCATTATATATTTTTTTAGAGCCCCTTTATTATTCTCATTTATGCAGGAAGTAAAGGAAACTTCTAGTCTCTTTTGATAGTATGTTTAGGTATAATTGCCTCTTATAGAGGAGGTAATAAAACCATAATACTTTAAACGGCTACAAAAATAAAAGGGTTTAGCAGAAAAGCAAAGGATTATCCTTCTACTTTGACAATATTTAAGTCATATATTACGAACTTGCTGTTATTTTTGAGTAAAACAAGAAATAAAAAGACGATAGATGAAATCGAGCGAAATTAGACAACAATTTTTAGACTTTTTTGAGGCGAAGAAGCACAAAATCGTAGCTTCTGCTCCCCTCGTAAATAAAGACGATCCGACCCTTATGTTCATCAATGCGGGTATGAATCAATTTAAGGATTATTTCTTAGGCAATGCCTCACCGGATAACCCTAGGATAGCCGATACGCAAAAATGCCTGCGGGTATCTGGTAAGCAGAATGATCTCGAGGAGGTGGGTATCGATAGTTACCATCACACCATGTTTGAGATGTTGGGCAATTGGTCATTCGGGGATTATTTCAAGAAAGAAGCGATTGCTTGGTCTTGGGAGCTGTTGATAGATGTGTTTAAGATAGATAAGAACAATGTTTACGTAACGGTTTTTGAGGGAGATAAAGCAGATGGACTAGAGCCCGATAATGAAGCAGTGTCCTTCTGGAAGGACTTGGTAGAGGAGGAAAATATTTTATTCTTTGATAGAAAGGATAATTTTTGGGAGATGGG
>JALZVN010000149.1 GCA_023299965.1 Saprospiraceae bacterium
CCGAATTTGATTTTATAGTTGGGATTAATGAAATACAAATCCTTTTTGTCATAACCGTAACCGCTAGCCGCAACGATATTTTCAAAACGTCGGATACTTATCCCCGTATCCTTTATTTCAACCAAATCTTCAATCGTCTTTTCTGGCTCTCCAAATGCGTTCAACACTCCCTTGTAAAAAGGCATAGGAAGCAGGTGATAGAAAGGCAGCTTGCTAAGTAATCCACTTCTACAAATCTGTTGATGCCCCCCAAATGGCATACGCCAAGGCGGGAATCCAAAGAATATCTTTCCTGTAGGTTTAATAAATTGAGCCAGAAAAGGCATAAATTTCTCCTGATTGTGGATATGCTCAATCACATCCCGCATGAAAATCAAATCAAAACTGCCTAATTCTTGAGGATCTATATTGTACATGTCATCACAAATCAGTTTTGCTTTCGCTCCAGCTGCCTCTTCCTTGATATATTGCTTTGCTCTTTCGATTTGAGGACAATTCAGATCTATACCAACTACCTCACATCCTCTTTGGACAAAGGGCATTAGGTTACCTCCTTCCCCACAACCTATCTCCAATACGCGAGTGTTCTGATCAACGTTCATCACTTCTTCAATATATGGAATCACATATTGCGTAGTAGTAATGCCCTGTTCTTCAAAGTAAATCTTCCTATTCTTATGCCTTTCTTGCATTCATCCGTTTGTTAGCTAACAAATTGGTATACCCTTAAATAGGACATTTGTTAGAGAATTTGACTCAAATATAGCATTTTCAATATATGTAAAGATGCAGTGGATGACCAATAGCTATTTTTAATAGACAAGCCCTTGGTCTGGAGCACAAGGAATGAACAAGAGGTGGTAGCGGCATCCCGTTTAATAATTTCACCTCAAAACAGGGAAATTTAAGAAGCATCCCTATGCTTCTACATAGTTTTACGCAAAATCAACCTTTGACAATAAAATCTGGGGATACAGCGGACGACTCGGTCCCGGCTTTTTCAGACGGGATGGTCCCAAAACAAACTCATAAAATCTTTAGTGAAAATCTAGATCAAAGCCTACCGTCCTGACAAAAGAACGTAATTCTATCCGATACATCCCTTTGGAGTAATTGGTATAATCCAACTCGTAAATCGAATTCACTGGTAGGTCAAAGACGTCTTCGCGATAGACGATTTCATCGGTTTGACTATTTCTAAGTACAATCTCGAATATATTGTAGCTCAAAGACTCGAAATCGATCAGAAAAAGATGGTTATCTGTATCTTGGTAATAAGTCCAGTCATCATCAGAAACGACAGGATTCGAATTTAATACTTCAGAAAATATAGAAGAAAACTCGTTGGATGCGGACTGTGCTTGGAGGGAATAACACGTCATCATAAGACCCAAAATCAGGGTCAAAGCAGTACGCTGCATATTTTAAAAAGTTAAATGTCTGTCAAGTATGTTCGGTATATAGGACGTCGATTTACAGCATAGTAACGGTTGAAATAGACTTTTATTATGCATCAGCTGCTGCATCTAAGGCAGCTTCAACCACATCCAATATATTCCTATATATAGGGTCTTGACCCACATCGATTTTATCAAAAGACATCCAAATGGCTTGCTCTATATTCTCCTCAGCTTGAGCAACCAAATCTTGTGTAGGAGCAGTAGCTGAAAACCAAAAAGTCTGCTTTAGATATCTTTTTTTCTTGATTTTATAGGTGTGGAAGGTCGTCAGTAAATAATTCTTGAGAAGCACCTTTTTTGCGCCTGTCTCCTCCTCTATCTCCCTTACAGCAGCAGCTCGAATAGCCTCCCCCTTTTCCACCTTTCCTTTAGGTAAATCCCAGTAGCCCAGACGATGAATCATGAGGTATTCTCCTGCTTCATTAGTGACTAAGGCACCAGCTGCAGCCAAAACCTTGAATAAATTCAAAAAATCCCCAACCAAAATATCAAGATTTTGATACTCAAGAACGACCGCTTTCATTTTGTCATTCTTTTCCAATAGGTCGATATGATTGAGTAAATGCTTTGTTTTACCTGTGTATTTGGACACAAGAACCTTTGGGTGATCAAGGTCAATACCTAAATCAATGGCTTTTTCGCACAAATAAAGTGGGGTTTCCTGAATGTAAATCTTCATCATTTCTAATAAATTATGTTTCTTTGTGGCGAGAAATTTAAAAACTATAAAACACTCCCTCAAAGGTATGGTCGATAAAATAGCCCAAAACGTTGCTAACTATCTATTGCAAATAAATGCAATAAAATTAAGTCCACAAAATCCATTCACATGGGCATCTGGAATAAAATCACCGATCTACTGTGACAATCGACTCATTTTATCTTATCCTGAAGTGAGAAACAACATCAAAAACGCTCTAAAAGAGGCTCGCACACAATTTGGAGACTATGATCTAGTAGCTGGAGTAGCTACTAGTGGAATTCCCTTTGCAGCCCTATTAAGTGATGCTACCAACGAACCTATGATATACGTTCGAAGCAAAGCCAAAGGGCACGGTCGCCAGAAGATGACAGAAGGCAAATTCGAACCTGGTCAAAAAGTACTCGTCATAGAAGACCTTATTTCTACGGGAGGCTCTTGTCTAAAAGCCGTAGAAAATCTGCGCGCTGATGGTTTAGAAGTGGTCGGAGTACTCGCTATATTCAGCTATGGCTTTGATCAAGCTGATGAAAATTTCGCAAAACACAATTGTGCTTTTAATACGCTTTCCAACTTTCCGACTATGCTCGAAGAAGCTACAAAAGCCAAGTATATTGAAGATAGCGATTTGGAAACAATACAAAACTGGCGTAAAAATCCTAAACATTGGCTCGATACGCACGTTTCAAAAACTACTAAATAACAACTATATAATAAATCGAAATAACTGCAATGGCATTTATAAATAAAAAATCAGAGGCGTTTTTAACTTCTTACCTTAACAATGCGTCTCCCACTGGTTTCGAAGCACCTGGACAAAAGCTTTGGCTAGAGTATATCAAACCTTATGTGGATGAATGGGAAATAGATAACTACGGCACAGCCTATGCGGTTGTCAATCCGGGAAAAGACTACAAAGTGGTGATCGAAGCGCACGCAGATGAGATCTCATGGTTTGTACACTATATAGACGACAAAGGATTTATAAGTGTTATTAGAAATGGTGGATCTGATCATCAAATCGCACCTTCTAAACGCGTAGATATACATACAGAAAAGGGTATAGTGAAAGGGGTGTTCGGTTGGCCTGCTATACATACTCGTAAGGGCAAAAATGCCGTGAGCGGTCCTTCTACCGACAATATTTTCATTGATATAGGAGCTAGTTCTAAAGATGAAGTCCTAAAGATGGGCGTACACGTGGGTTGTGTGATTACCTACGAAGATGAGATGATGGTGCTCAACGATAAGTTTTATGTTGGTAAAGCATTAGATAATAAAATGGGAGGATTCTGTATCGCAGAAGTCGCTCGTATGCTCAAAGCCAAGAAGAAAAAGCTTCCTTATACTTTATATATCGTCAACGCTGTTCAAGAAGAAGTTGGTCTTAGAGGCGCGGAGATGATAGCGAACACGATCAAGCCTGATGTAGCTATTGTGACAGACGTAACGCATGACTCCAATACACCTTTAGTAAGTACTAAGAGGACAGGAGACATCAAATCTGGAGGTGG
>JALZVN010000150.1 GCA_023299965.1 Saprospiraceae bacterium
CGAATCAGAACATGAATCACTAGACTCTACTTCTAAAGTAATCGTAATATCTTCACCCTCATCTGTAACTACAAATACAGGATGTTGCTCGTCAGAAAACTGTCCATCACTTAAGGTCCAGTTCCATCCAGTAATATCAAATCGATTATCAGAATCAACAGATGTATCTTCAACCGCTACGATAATATCTCCATTCTCACATCGGAAGGTTGCTGCATTGAAACTTGCCTGTGCAGTTATCGCTTTTACGAACAAGGGAAAAGTCAACACATCCTCGCACTCATTACCCTGCTCTACTGTAAGTACCACATTATACATCCCAGTATCAGGATAAGTATAAGAAGGCTGAAACTCAGTAGACACGTCATCCGTCGTACTTGGATCTCCAAAGTCCCAACTAAATGTCATCGAGTTCGAACTGTTATTTATAAAGTTAGCAGTAAGTTCATTACATAGTACATCTGCATTTCCAATAATTGCCTCTACAATACCACAGACGCCTACATTATATTGAAAATCTCTTCTCGTTTCACTAATCAGTACACCATCTCTATATTCCTCAACACAAACGCCCACTACAAACTGACCTATCCTATCTGGCATTCCTGTCATAAACCCTGTACTCGAATCTATAGTCAACGCCTCTCCTCCTAGCACATTACTCAAACTAAAAGGATTTTGATATACCACCTGATCGTATGGTGGAGATGCAGGCGGTTGAGGCTGCGGATTGTTAAGTGTAGCACCCGTAAATGGAGCACACAACCTGTACACCAAAGAATCTCCCTCAAAATCACTGGCAGAATGATCAAAATCAATCGGCTCATTCACACAGATAAACAATGGTGGAAAATTATTGAACGTTGCCTGAGAATTACATTCTTGTAATGCTTGATTAGAAATAGTAGAAATAAAGGTAGCCCCTGTTTCTAAGGGATCAATAATATTCAAGATGGTCTCATTTCTACAACATCTCTGATATGCTAAAGTATAGCCTCCGGGTCTTTCTGGCAAAATAAGTGTGTCAATATACGTTGTCGTATGCACACAAACATTTACAGGAACAAATAAACAAGTATCCGCTATTACGATATCTAAAGTATCATTTTGTGGACCTAAAGGAATTCTTACTTCTCCAATTCTAAAATTACTCTCCCCATCAAATATTCCGATAGAAGCTGGATCATCAAACTGCGCATTCGAAGCACCAAAAAAGCAATCTCTGTATAAATTTAGAGTTACTTCATACTGCTCTCCACCTAGACACCTATAGGTCAAACCTCCTCCTACAATGTGCGTCGCAGAAAGATCAGCTGAAAACATAAATGAGCTTAAGAGAAATGCAAAGAACACTTTGCCTCCTATTCCCTTAATCAGATTTTTTATATATAATTTATCAATTGACTTAATCATGATTTGTACGTTTGTAATAAAGCGAATAATGTGTTTTTTGTAAATTACTTCAATTCAATTATCTCTACTCTTCTCTCTAATGAAGCAGGTACGCTATAAATAGAATTTTTACGATCTTGCGGATCATCACTTATTGCATTACTAGATAACTCTTCACCATATGGTGCTTCTGTCACTTTTAAAAATCCTTGGTCTATATATTTTTTAAATATTCCTCCTTTATAGGAAGCGAAATGATTCTCGATACTAGAAATTCTTCTCTTAGTCAAATTCAAATTATAGTCAACTTTTGCCAGTGGACTTGCATATCCTTTAATAATAATCTCTGCAACATTACCCTGCTCAAGATATCTAAGTAAATGATCCGTAAATAGAATCAAAGTAGAAGCAGCTGGAGAAACTCTTGTCCCAAAGAAATTTTCCATCTCAAATTCTGTTTGTATTTTTTGTTCTCCTTTTAAACCATTTGCCGCTTTTTTCTTAAACAATTCCTTCCGTCCAATATATTCCGTATTCGTCCGGATATAATCTTTGTTTGTAACTACAGATTTACTTCTTTTATCTGGTTCATCATTATCAAAATATAATGGCAGTGGTAGATATCCTTCCAAAGTCAACCTTGTTACTGGAGGCACCTTTTCTAAGAGTACTTTCTCTGTCATCGTTTTATTTCCAGTCAAAGGATCTGTTTTGATCTCTACCGTTTTGGGAATATATCCATCTCTTGTTACCAAAAGCTTATAGCAATCTTCTGGAGCAATATTTTTGTACATAAATTCATTCGAACTTGCATTCGTCTTGCTATCTCCTTCAAGCTCTTGACATTTAACCAATTTCATAGTTACACCATTTAGCTTTTCTGTAGTACTTGCATCAAAAGCTAAAGCTTCTAAGTTTAGCTTGTATGGTTCTAAGTACAACTTTCCTATCACCTCTTCTAACTCTATCTCAGCTGTATTTACTACAATCTCAGTTGGCTCATATCCAGGCTTAGTAGCTTTTAAGATATATTCTTTGTTCTTGCGCACCTTGTAATCAAACTCATTTGTCTCCGCATTCATATCTGATTGAAGCATTTCTTCTATCTCTATCAACTCGACAGTTGTCCCATTCAGATTCTCACCTGTTTCTTTATCAAAAGTCAAGGCAGTCATATCATAAAGTGATGGTTCGAGATCTACCTTATATATATCATTGCAACACGCTTCTCTTTTTTGCTCTATAAAATTAGACCCCAATCTATTCGATGCGAAATATCCCGTGGTCTCTTCTGCATTGATGGTATAATCGATATCATTAAAACTACTATTGACAGGATAGCTCAAATGTTCTACATCGTTGTTAGTGGCATTTGGTGACATGTCTTTTTTATACACATCAAAACCTCCCAAACTCTTCCTTCCATTGGAACTAAAAAATAATACATCTGTTCCCGTATGATAAAATGGTGAAAGTTCATCATCAGGTGTATTTATCTCTGGCACTAAAGATGGGCTACTAAAAGTGCCATCATCATTGATAGTAGATTCCCAAATATCTTTTCCACCTATACCGCCCAATCTATCAGAAACGAAGTATAGTTTTTCTTTTTTAGTTTGTTTGTCTAAAGTTATATTTGGTTGTGTGTTGGTATAGACTGGAGAATTAATTGCTTCTGGAAGTTTTCTACTAGAAGAATAATTTCCATTGGCATCAACATCTGAAACAAAAATATCACATCTAATCTCTAAGCTCTCATCATTTACATAGCTACACTTAGAGTAATAGATCTTATCCCCAGCACTGTTAAAAGAGGAGTGCGCTGCATGCCTACCACTATTCAGTCCATCTACCATCATACTAGCACTATCACTACCCACTTCAGGGCTAGCAAATATATGTGCAGAAGGTCTGTACGGATAATATTCTTTATCATTTTCGTCTAGAACTAAAGACGAATAATACAATTTTCCATTATATTCATAAGGACTAGATTCAGAATATTCGGTATTGATATTATCACCCATTCGCTGCACATCGATGCCTTCATCTGCATTGTTGATTCTATCTTCTGCCCAAGTCAAATATTCAAGCTCTTGTTTTGCCTTATCAACAAAACCTGGGTTAAGACTTGCATTGTTATTCAAATACGCAGTGTAAAGATTTTTTGCCTCTGTATATTTTCCTAGGCTCTTTTTGACTCCAGCCAGCCAATAATCCGTCAATGGAAACTCCGTAGAACTTTCACTGTTAGATACTTTTTGGTAAGAATTTTCAGCAGCAGTATAGGCATTATAGTTTCTAGCAGCTTCCGCATGATTATACAATATATCATTACTTGTACTATCTACCTCTAGTATAGTAGTATAGTGCGTAAGCGCCGCATAGTAGTTTTGATTATTAAAAGCTTCTGTGGCTTTTTTCCTAAACTGCTTAAGTGTTTGTGCAGAAGAAGATTGAATACCAAAGCCAGTAAGCAATAAAATGAAAAATATCTTTCTCATATCAGTTATCGTTTTAAGTATGGATTATAAATTAATAAATCGGACAGATCTTAGCCTCGTCCAATCTGACTTTAGTAATGATATAGTTCAAGTGCAATTCTAGCCCTCCTCTATTATTTGAATTAATGACAAATTCAGAAACATTTATGTCATAACTTATTCCTACAAGTAAAGTCCTGTAGTGGATTTCTAGATTAGGTATCCAAGCATCTGACTCCAATTGATTAAATCTATAATTTAATCCCAGCTGAACAGCGGTCTTTCGAGCTACATGTTGATTGAGATGCAATCTACCTGCCAATCCAAGTAAAGTTTGTGAGTGAGGTCCCTGTTCTTGACGCATGGCCATAGGCAATAGATCAAACTTGCGCCCTAATCCAAAAGTAGCTATGGCATACAAGCTCAACCTCTGTGGGTATAGCAATTCGTCATCCTCATAAAAACTATGTTCTGGCTCATTTATGTGAAATAAAGCAACACCTACATCTAGCTTCGTTCGCTTAGAAGGCTTCTGATAATGATAATTTATACCTGCGGAAAAATCTGCTAATTGAGTACTCGCTTCATCCACGGGCTCCCTAGTCGGTAGGCTCGCATCAAATACATCCCCATTCCATTGATTGTCTACCGTTAGATTTGGACTATATCGGCGATTCGCAAAACTGCCTTGCAATCCAATCGTAAGGAAATGTTTTTGTGCTACCTGATGTGTATAAGATCCATTAAGTCCCACTTGTGTCAAGCTTAATCCTAAATCTCCTGCGCTATCGTGATTAAAAATCAGTCCCCCGCCAAATAAGCTATTTTGCATTTTGGGATTACGAAACTTCATATCTACACTTCCCGAAAAGGTTAAGAAGTCAACATTCTCATCAAAATTCGCCCATTGATTTCTATAGCTCCCAATAAATCGAACATCACCATTAAAAATGGCGGTCGCTGCCGGGCTGAGATTCATAGGGGATAGTCTAAACTGAGACCAATGAATGTCTTGTGCGTTTAATTCTGTCTGAAAAAGAGAAAGACAAAATAACGGGATCAAAAAAAGGCTAAGTGTATTTTTCAAAACTCAAATAATTTGGTTGGAAAATAATGTTCAATGCTTCTATAAATATATCTAGTCTAGCCTCTAGACCATTGTCTAGGGCGAAAAAATTTCACTGTAGGATTGTTTTACTTTTCAGCACGATTGGAGTTACCATACTCCGAAAGTCGATGTACGACAATAAGTATGCTTCAATGCTTGTTTTGCATTTAATGGTTACGCGTAGGAGGCGTTGTGTCACGGTTATGGTTAATTTGTTCATGGTCATTTGGCAAAATGATTACAAGAGAAACGTTGTAAAGAATCTCCTCATCCCCATGACCTTCCTTGTAAAACTATAAAATCATTTGTAAAAAACGAAAAAAGGCGCAACTGATTTGCATCAGTTGCGCCTTTTGTAACCTTATTTTAACGTTTAAAATAATCTTTGCACTCTAAAAAGCTAACAAAAAGTAGCTGCCGTTCTACGTTTAAGTCATAGATTGATTTATCAAAATCAATAGAGATCAAACTCTACACGCCTATTTGCTCGTCTTCCTTCAGCCGTAGAATTAGACGCTACAGGATTCACTTCCCCATATCCTCTAAAAGTAAGTCGGCTAGCACTTATGCCTTTACTGATCAAATATTCATAGCAAGATTCCGCTCGCTTCTCAGAAAGTCTAAGATTAGATCTACTATCTCCTACATTATCTGAATATCCACTGATAGATAAACTATACTCTTGGTATTTTCTCATCAGATCTACGACCTTATCTAAGACCACATAGGATTCTCCCTTCAGTATATTTCTTCCTGTTTCAAATCTAATATTTCGTACAGCTAAATCTAGTATCTCTCGATCTGCTACAGTGATACCAGGACATCCATTATTACTCGCTGATCCTGCTAGGGCAGGGCAGCTGTCCTTGGAATCAGGGATACCATCGTTATCCGTATCTGGGCATCCGCTAAATACAGACTTGCCAGCCGAATTTGGACAAGCATCATATCTATCCGCAACACCATCTCGATCACTATCCGGACATCCTTTCAGATTTACCGGTCCAGCGACATTTGGGCACTCGTCTATACTATCCGCTACACCATCCATATCTGCATCGCCATCCACTTTTGGACAACCTTTATCGACCATCAATCCTTTTTCGTTTGGACAAGCATCTTCAATATCAGCCAAGCCATCTCCATCTGTATCTGGACATCCATAGATCGTACCAGGCTCATCAGGACAGCGATCATCCTTATCGGCTAACATATCATTATCTCTATCTGGACATCCATCAAACATATCCTTACCTGGCGTATCTGGGCATTGGTCTATATTGTCAGGTATACCATCCTCATCCGAATCTGTAATCATTGGTAGTGGGTCTTCTTTCTTTTCATCTTCTTGAATCCTAAAAGTAACCGTAGCACCAGCAAACCAATACCAATCGTCCTCATCTGGGTTAGCAGCTATACTTACTCCATCTAGATAATCCGTAAAAGGTACACGAATTCCAAATTCTAATCCTCCAATTATCTTTTCTGTAAAGTCATACTTCAAACCACCTCCTATCGGGACAGTAAATGCTGCAGTACTAAAGTCAGAATCTCTGTCTTCATTTATCCTTGCTATCGTCGTACCAAATGGAGCAACACCATCTTCAGATACATTGTAGTCCGTAGTTGGATCCCAGAAAGCTACACCTATACCAACAAAACCATAAGGATTGAGCTGCTTTATGAATTTACCTTCAGCATCTACCCAGTCTTTGTGACCAAATGGACTATATTCAAAATTTATGGATAATTCTGTGAGTGTAGTTTCAAAAGAAAAATCTCGCTGTTGTCTAAAAGCTGGCTCTGTCCAGTTATCATCTCTTCCTCCCAGTTTACCAAATAGGAGATTGCCACGAAGTGCCACCTTGCGATTAATATTATTCCTAATCACCAAGCCTACTCCGTAGTTGAGTTCATTCAGTGTAAAAGTCGGTACTACTAGGTCGCCCTGATAATTGGCGACACCAATAAAGAGACCTCCTTCCCAGTCTTGTGCGTTTATGGGTTGGTACGACAAGAAGCCCAGGCAAAAAATTGCCAAGATGTATCGGTACTTTTTCATTAGTATAAGTTGAGACATTTTTGCAAAGGTACACAATACACATCGCGATTTTATCACATAATATCTGTTGTGTATGTATATACCCCTTATATACACGCTATTAATACGCCAACAAGATACACATTGCTGCGAATTAATAGTATAAATTTATTGCAGCATACTATGAATTTGATCTAATCTCTTCTATTTCAGCGACTTCCTTGGGTATATATGGACCTAAAACTCGAGCCCCATTCGCTTCTATGAGGCAGTTATCCTCTATCCTAATGCCACTAAAATCCAGGTACTCTTTCACCTTATCGTAATTGATAAACGCAGCAAATCTTCCTTCCGCCGCCCACTGTGCTATGAGTTCAGGTACAAAATATATCCCTGGTTCTACCGTGACCACATGACCCACCTCTAGTTCCTTAGCCAATCGCAAAGACCTTAATCCAAACAAACTGCTTCTTTCAAGCCCTTCCCGATAACCTACTCTATTCTCTCCAAGATCTTCCATATCGTGCACATCCAGTCCAATCATATGTCCGACCCCATGCGGAAAAAACAATCCGTAAACACCTTGTTCCATAGCCTCCTCTATATCGCCTTTCACCAAGCCCAATTTCTGCAAACCCTCCAAAATAACCCGTGCAGCTAAGAGATGCATATCTAGAAACTTAACGCCAGGTCGGAGCGCGGCTATGACATCCTTCTCCGCTTTTAATACGATCTCGTAAATAGCTTTTTGCCTATCTGTAAATCGAGCATCTACAGGAAAAGTCCGCGTAATATCTCCGGCATAATGCATCTCCGTTTCCGCACCAAAATCGCCCAGTACCATTTGTCCCGACTGCAGTTCATTGCCATGATAATGATTGTGTAGCGTCTGTCCATTCACCGTCAGGATAATCGGATAAGCCAAATCTCCACCGCCTGCAATGGCTTGTGCCCGCACTTGTGCCGTCAGATCATACTCTCTGATACCAGGCTTGGCATTTTGCATAGCTGCCAGGTGCATATTGCGAGTCGTCGTCAAGGCCTTCTCCATCTCAGCGATCTCTGCTTCCTCCTTGATGAGGCGAATCGCGATCACCGCATCTATAAAATCATTAGACACATAGTTTGACACTCCATCCAAAGGGGCAGCCAATAGGGTAGATAGATAGATTTTATTTGCATCTCGATAGGGAGGGAGTAGATGAATTTTCCTGCCTGCATTCATTGCCTTTTTGACATATTCAGCCAGATTATTTTTAGGCTGAGTGTAGGACACACCAACATCCGCCGCTTTGTCTTTGATGGACCTTTGCGCCCCCATCCACACGACATATTCCACGCTCAGTTCGTCTCCAAACACGATATCCTTACCCTCATCCAGATCCATCACCGCACACAAACCTTCTTGATCCATTCCGAAAAAATATAAAAAAGTACTATCCTGTCTAAACCGATAGGTATTGTCCGCATAGTTCATTCCTACGTAGCCATTGCCCATAAAGAGCAGTACGCCACCATCCAATTTTTCTCTCAAAGCACTTCTCCGCGCCTCATAAGTTGATTTCGAAAACATGTATTTGACTTTTATATTATCGTATTTGAAATTCAAAGGTAAGGTAAGGATTTTTATGGTTTGGGGGTGCCATTGACGCTCCACCGAAAAGGTGTCGGTCACTGTCGGGCTTTCCATGGGTCCGTTTCACTTCCGCCCCGACTTTCCGTTATGTTTGGATATATATCCGGTCGAGATAGCCCCCTTTTCTTACCAGCGGATTCAGTATAGGCAGACAGTCGGGGCTGCTTCACCCGAAAGAAAAATTCGGGTTCGCACCATTCCTATCCCTCACCCAAAAAAATACTTTAGATAAATTGCCGCCATCAGAATTTTTTACCAATTCTTGATAATAAGTATATCCGCATGAGCGATAGTAAGCAATCCCGATTTTTCTCGGGATGTCCGCGCCCTGCCTGGCGGGAAAGCAGGGACCGGAACGAAGTGCAGTGCTGCATAGCGCGACCCTGAAAACCCGATTTTTCATCGGGTTTTCAGGGTCATGCCCAAAAAATCAAAACCTACAATCTTGTTCATCATTTTGAACTACAAATGGTATGAGTCCATCCTCACTTAGGATATATTGCTAACTTTACCGTATGAATCCGAGGGACAAACTCAGTGTACTTTTTCTGTCTTCGTGGTATCCAAATCGGCTGCTGCCTAAGAACGGCAACTTTGTGCAGAAGCATGCTCAGGCAGTCGCGCGGATAGCTAAGGTAGCGAGCTTGCATGTGATATCGGATGCCAATGCTAAGGATTTTGAAATCCATACTGAGCAGAAAAAAGGCGTGTATGAAGTCCTTGTATACTATCCAAAATCAGCAAAGTGGAGAGCGCTCAAAAAATACCGGATGTACATGGAGGCGCATCGTCGTGGGTACGCATATATTCAGGCCGAATGGGGGAGCGTAGACATCACTCATCTCCATGTGATTTATCCTGCAGGCTTGTTTGCCATGGAACTGAAAAAAAAATACAATATCCCTTTTGTACTTACGGAGCACTGGACGGCGTGGCTACCGATCACTCCCTATAAGTTTAGCGCTATAGAGCGATATTTTATACGAAAGATTGGAGCTAAAACGGCTATCTTTTGTCCAGTATCAGAAGACTTACAAAATGCATTTGTCCATTTCGGATTTGACGGCCCATTTCGTATCATCCCCAATGTAGTGGACATCGACACCTTTAAGCTTGGGACTAGAAATTTGGATGCCTTAATAAAGATATTGCATGTGTCTACTTTCAAGGATGATCATAAAAACATCTCAGGGATTTTGCGCGTGATCGCTCGGCTTCAAGAGCAGAGAAATGATTTTGAAGTAACTATGGTGGGCAACAAATTTGGCGACCAGTATGACGAGGCTATCCAATCTCTTGATATAGATAAAGATAGACTCCATATACAAGGTGAGGTATCGACAGCAGAGGTCGCTCGGCTTATGGGGGAGCAACATGTATTTTTACTTTTTAGTCATTATGAGAATCTACCTTGTGTGATTGCGGAGGCGCATTGCACAGGTATGGTCGTCGCTGGATCAGATGTTGGGGGTACCCGTGAGATGATTGATACCCGCAATGGGGTCATTGTGCAAGCTCGTGATGAGGAGGCACTATTTGCAAAACTGAATCTTGTAATGGACTCCCTTGCCGACTACAAGCCAGAGAAAATTCGGGAAATAGCTGTGACGCGATATAGCTATAAAAGTGTAGGGGAGGCCTATGTGAAAGTATATCAGGAGGCGCTCGGATAATCTCGCTTACCCTTTATCATGTAGCATTTGCATACATGACTCTTCCTTCGAGCGCATCGTTTTTATTTCTTCTTCCTTCTTATCCCCATATCCACAGAGATGTAAGACGCCATGTGCCATGACTCGATGTAGCTCTTGATCAAAATCAAGTTTTCTATCCTTCGCATTTTCTCTGACTCGCTCTATACTGATAAATATATCTCCCGAGATAGGCGCTTTGCTATATTCAAAGGTGATGATATCAGTAAGGGTGTCATGTTGAAGGTAGGTCTGGTTTTTTTCAAGAAGGTAAGCGTCATCACAAAAGATGTAATTGATCTCGCTGTGGGTATGCGCTTCTGACTTTAGTATGTTTTCTAGCCACGCTTTGTAGACAGACTCATCTCGTAATTGAAAATCTATTTGTTGGGTATGAAATAGAATGTCTGGTTCTACTTCTTCATCGATATTGATCCACTCCATCGTTTGAGTTTAGAGCTTAAATTGTATTTCTACAGTACTACCGTTATTGGAGAACTCTACGTTGTCAGACAACTGATGCATCAAGAATACGCCTCGACCATTGAGGGTCAATATATTCATAGGGTCTGTTGGATCAGGCACGTCTTCGAAGTCAAAGCCTTCGCCTTCGTCCTGCACTTTTACTCGGATGGCGTTTTGCTCAAAAATGGAATTGACATGTACTTTTTTGCTATGATCTGCTTGATTTCCATGTACGATAGCATTGGTAATCGCCTCTGTAAGCGAAATGAGAATATTGCCGTATAAGTCGCTACCAATCTGATATTTTTGCACTATACGATCTACGTAAGGTTGAATTTCCTTGACGTTCTCCGGGTTGGAGTTGAGTGCTAAAGATATTGGCTGGTCTTCCATTATTCTACATTTGTCCGTAAAGATAACCTTAGTGGACAAAAAAAAGTTCCGATATATACGTATCGGAACTTTTTTTAATGTGGGGCACCTTTATTAACCCCATTCCTTGCCTAATTCAGAGGTTTATAGAGGTATCCTGTATTTATCTTTATTTCGTCTTCAATTCCTTGAAGTACTCTTCTACAAGAAACTTGTAATAAGGTCTGAGCGCTGGAGATACTGATTTGAAAACGTCGATCTCTGCTTCTCTTTTTCTTATGTACTCTTCTATAGCAGGTGGTATTTTTCTTTCCTTTTGGGTAGCTACTTCTGCTTTACGCTTATTGTCATATTCTCTCTGCTGCTGTGCTTTTTCATGCTTTAGCAACCTCGTAAGAATATCTTGTTGTCTCTTAAGCGTCTCGTTTGTCAGCTTTTTATTGGCAAGATCCTCTTCTGTCTTATTCATGCCATCGATAAGTTCCTGAAGCTCTTTACCTACGTCTTTTCCTTGACCGTTTTGTTGTGCTTCTTTCCTTTTCTCTTCTAGTGCTTTTCTGATGGCATTTTGTCTTTGCATCATCTCTGCAAACTCTTTAGAGGATGGTCCTTTTCCTTGACCTTCTTTCATCTTATCTAGCATCTCATTGAGCTGCTGCTGACCTTTTCCTAACTTATCCTTTGGTGCTTTACCTCCGGACTTATTACCAGGATTATCGCACATCTGACTTCCTTCCATTTGAGAAGCCATCTGCTCTTGCATCTGCTGCATGATTTCGTCTAGCATCACGGCAAGATCATTAAGAGACTTCATCGACTTCTGCTGCTGCTCTGTTGCTTGTGGTTTTTTGCGCTCTTCTAGCTGATCTGTACTGTTCTTCATACTCGCCTTGATCTCAGACACCTTCTCTAATACGAAAGATTCTATCTGGAACACTCTTTTGCTAAGCGCAAATAAACTGTCTTCTACTAACTTGAAGTCATCTTTCAGTCCGTACTGATTCTTTACTAAATCAACATAGTGAGGCGTATTCGTATTGGCGATATTGACATCGTCCATCAATCCTTCTTGGTCAAAAGAAAGAGTCACAAGATTTTCTAATAGTTGACGTAATGCAGCCATATCCTCTTCCATCTGCTCCTGTTCGCCAGATTCCATCTGTGCTTGCATTTGCTGGGCTTGGTCCTTCATTTTTTGTGCCGCCGACTTTTGACTTTTAGCAGCCTTTTTGTTGTCTTTCTTCTCCATCTCCTCTTGTGCTTTATCTACATCTTCCTGGATATCATCCATAGACTCTTCTTGGTCTTCCATATCCATGGGTGACTCCAACTGCTCATTCTTCTCCTGCATTTCTTTCATATCCTCTTCGAGCTTCTCCAGTTCTTTTTCTATCTCTTCTTGTTCCTTTTGAAGTTCTTCTTGTGGCTTATTTTGTTCTTCCGTATCCTTAGCCAACTGCTCTTCCTTCTCTGCTAACTCTTCAAGCTTGTCAATAGCCTTTTCCATCTCATGCTCTACTTCTAACTTCTTGAACAACTCAAGCATACGATCAAGCTCCATGTTTAACTCTTCATCGTTGACTTCCATTTCTTCCATCTTCTCCATCGCCTCTTCCTTATCCATTTCTTGCATAAGCTCTTGGATCTGCTCCATAAGCTCCTTCATCTCATCACTCATTACTTCCTCAAACATCTCTTGGATCTTCTCTTGCTTTTCCTGGATCTCCTCATCCGCCTTATCAAACTCTTCCTGATTTTTCATATTCTCTTCGAAGTCTTTCTTGGCTTCGTTGATTTGCTTTTCTAGCTCTTTCTGTCTTTCTAGGAGCTTCTCCATTTCCTTCTTAGTCTGCCAGTCTAGTTCTTTCTTTTGGAGTGTTTCTTCTCTCAATTTCTTGAAGTCATCTTGAATCTTCTTTGCTTCTTTCTTCGCGTCTTCAAGATTCTTTTTTATGTCATCATTATTTTGATCTGTTTTTGCGTCTATCTCTTCTAGAGAAGGAAGTTCAAACTTCATCAGATTGGTCTTGGCGCTTTTTCTACCATTGACTCCATCGTTATCATGTACTTCGAAGTAGTAGGAGAGTTCATCTCCTGGCTTTAGAGATAATGAATTGATATCCCATACGTAATCGTACTGCGCCTGCTTTCCATCTGGGCTAGGTAATGAAGTAGATTGCATAGGCTGTCTAGTTCCCGCTTGAGATACTACTTGGTAATTAAACGTAAGACTGGTCAATCCATAATCATCTGAGGCATCACCGACGAAGTAGAGCATCTTTGTATCTGTACTGTCCACAAATTTTTCCACCTTGATATTAGGGTGTAAATCTGGCACTACGGAAATGGAATAAGAAATAGAATCTGCATTTGGCAAATCCTTGTTACTGACAAAAATCTTATAGGTCTGATCTGAAAGCGCTTTCTTTTTGTACGAGTATCTAGTCTCGTCATTTCTATTCGTTTGTACTCTATCTGCTTTATCAGAAAACTGAATAGCGATGTCATCTGTATTCAATGAATTGAACAACCAACTAAGATTAGTGCCTATTGGTACTACAAAGTCACCGATATTGGAGATCGTCTCGTCTGTTCTACCAATGTAGTTAGGGTAATCCATCTTCACATCAAAACCAGTGATGTTTGGCTTGAGGAGCACGTCTAAATCAAAAGTCTCAGAACTTACTGTCGATGCAGCTAAGTTGAAAGACATTTTTTTCTGAACATTGCTAAACAAATAGGTGAAGGTATTGGCGTCTACTTTATTGAGTCTGTACTTGTATCCATCCAATTCTATGAATACATCATTTGGCAACACCTCTCCATCTACTTTTACGGTCAATGGGTAGTCGTCAAATTGAACTACTGTAAGGTCTGTCTTGTCTACTGAAAAATGAAAAGGAGCAGCGCGTTCAAATACTTCGTTGTTGTTGATCAATCTATTAGATCCTTCTTTCAAAATACTAGGAGCTCCAAAAAGCAAAATGAAAAACAATAACATGGGTGGCAATGCATACTTGAGTAGGTATTGCTTATTATTTGATAAATCTATAGCTCCTTTAAATGGAACTGGCTTGATCTCTTCACTCTTTTGATTGATACTGGCCATCAAAAGCGCTTTGTCGGTACTGTTTGATGATTGAGCCTTGAGCTGAAGTATGTTGAGTAACTTATCCTTTACATTTGGAAAGTGATCTCCGATGATACCAGCTGCTTGATCATGAGATATCGTGCTTCCTAGTCGGAAATATTTGAGCAATGGGAGAAATACCCATCCAATCAATGCTGCAGAACTAATCCCTATGAAGGAATAGAAAAGTGTCTTACGTACTCCGACGCTGAAGTAGTAATAGTACTCTGCCACATTGAACAAAATGAAGAGCAATAAGATCAATCCTATAGCATAGAGGGTTCCTCTAATCAGTTGATTGACATAGAATTTTCTTATAAATTGATCCAGCTTTTGCATTAAAAGCTGATAGTTGTCCATTACTTTCGCCATTCTTATTGAATTTACGCTTCTGCTATCTATATTACTAACGCAAAATCGTTGATTTTTGGTTATAAAACAGCACTTATTTTCACCAAAAGCTGCCGTTTGTTGATCTTATTACAAAGTAGATTGTTTTTTCGCTGGTATTTCTAAAGAGGTGGACTGTAAAAGGTGAAATATAATACCTATATCGGTGTTTATCAAGTATCTAAATGTTAATCTATAAACGGAACTATGAATTGTGTCAGATTGGACAATTTTCCTGTATTATTTGGCTTTTTAGTCCTTTTCGCTTGCTTCTCTGCATGCCGGGTCGACTACATTGCAAGAGACTTTATGGCGTATTATTACCCTGTATATGAGCTGCAAGAGGGCAAAATATACGAATATCGCCCTGTTAACGTGGATAGTCTTCCAGTTGATTATTGGTATTATAGTTCGCACAAAGTAGAAGGTGAGCTCCACTTCACAGGGAATTACTATAACGATCGATTCGAAGTACAGCAATTTTTTCGAGAAATTGAGAAAGAAGACGCTATGCTTCTACAGGATTTCATTCTTTATGAGTCCGTCGAAACGAGTAAGCAGGAACAAATCGCTGTAGAAGTCCTAAATAACAATACGTTTCCAATTCATTTTGCAGATAGTACTAAAACCTTCAAAATGGGTATCAAATGGGATATACCGGGTGAAGCTGGCACCACAATCGCTCTGAATAGGGAACGTAAATATCTCGCTATGGGCGGAGATTACACTTTTCAAGGTGAACAATATGAAAGTGCCATTTTCAAAACCGTGGAACATATTGAACATTTTGTAGCAGATGATGGCTATTTGGAGCCAAGCTTTCCTGGTATAGAGATATACGCAAAGGGCATTGGACTCGTTTACTATAAGAAGCAGTTGAGCAAGGATGTCTTTATTGAATACGAGCTATACGCGACTTACTCTATGGAAGAATTCGAAAAAAAATATAAGCGATCTTTAAAATAGCATGAAACGTATTTATTTCATATCCCTTTGTTTACTGCTTAGCCTACAGATATTTGCGCAAGTAAACCCACCAACTATCCGTTGTATAACGAGTGATACCTTGTTTTTCAATCCAGCTACAAATGATTGTGGTCCTTTTCTTTCTTATCAAATTTCTAAAGCCGATAATGAGAATGGTCCTTTTTCATTGCTCAACACAATCGATCAGGAAAATATTGATTTCTATTTAGATGCTAACTCTTCAAATCAAATCAGTTTTTATTTAATTGAAGCCATTTATGATTGCCCAAGTGGGGGGACTCTCAGCTCCCAAATCATCTCCAATCGTCCTCCAGAAATAGCAACTTTACAGACAGTATCTGTAGTAAATGGAGAGGTAGTGCTCACTTGGGATCCAAGTCCTTCGCCTGAAACCGTCTTTTACTCTGTGTTTTTAGTTACTGATATGGGTTTGCAACTTTTAACAGATACACCTGATACCACTTTTTCAGATATCAATAACAATCCGAACCAAGAAGTGCTTAGCTATCTTATCACAGCCAATGATGACTGCGGTATTCAGAGTATATTTGGGGATCCGGTATCTAGTATATTACTAGCAAATAATGTAGATCCATGCACAAGTGAAACTCGCTTTGCGTGGACCCGGCACGTAAATACAGAAAAACAAGAAATCTGGGGGATTGATGATAATGGTCTGAATGTTTTCATAACGGAAGTGCCTGCTGATGCTGACAGTTTTTTGGCAAATGACATTCCAAATATAAGCCTAAGTGCTTTTTTTATAAGAGCATATATCAATGAAAATCTAGGTTTATTTGCAGACTCCAATCTTAGTCCTGCGACCGCAAGTATTAGCACGCCTATTGAAGAAATATTTATTTCTGAGGTGCAAACATTGAATGACAATACCATTTCCATTGAATGGTGCTGGAATCAAGATGCTGAATTGATAAGTTATGACATCCTATCTAATAGCGCATCAGAAAATAATATAACAAGCGAGTCCATAAATGGCTCTCTCTCCACTACGGTCAATGAAGAATTATTACTCTCCAATACACAAGACCAAGTGTATACTATCCAAGTAAGTAGCTTAGATGTTTGTGAGCGTACTTTTGACTCTCCTAGCATAAATAGCATCGCCTTGAATGTGACTCCCATAGATGATTCCATCTTTGAGATAAACTGGACTGAATATGAAAATATAGAAGCGTCATTACAAAACTATTTCCTGCATGAAGTTATCAATGGGGAAGACAATATTGTATCTCAAGGTCTACAAAATAGCTTTATGCAAGAAAGAGTATCTGATGGGAGAGAAGCATGCTACTATGTGGAAGCCATTGCAGAGGGTAGCTTGCTCGATGGTAGCACCAAGTCTGTAAGTGTCATCTCCAATACTGCCTGTAGTCGAGGATTACCGATCATCCGATTACCCAACGCTTTCAACCCATATGGAGTAAATAATATTTTCAGACCTCTCGTGGGGAATACATCTGTTATTGAAAGCTATGCCATGAGCGTTTTTAGCCGATATGGCGAATTGCTTTTCTCTTCTAATAGTCCAGATCAAGGATGGGATGGTAGAGATGGGCTCAGGGAAATGCCACAAGGAGTATATACTTATCTAGTCACCGTAGAAGTGCTGGGTGGAGAGACCATCTTAAGACAAGGAAGTGTATTACTTATTCGCTAGTTTCTCGCGAACAAGTTTTTCAACATCGTTTTGCACCTTATAGTAGTGATACAACTCTGAGCAAACTAAAGTAATCCATCCAAGCGCAAATAGCAGATTTCTAGCAATAACAAAAATCCTGGTATAGGCATCAAAAAAGTGTCTTACAGCTAGTACTTCGAAGGCAATCACGATGGCTGAGAGAATGAAAAATATAATGCTTAGTGCTCGAGCACTTTTGATAAATTGAGGTACTAATTTTCTAGTGGTCTTACCAAGCGCTTCTTTGTATAATTCATTAGTACAATCCATACGCAGTAACTCCAAAAAAATGTGTTTCGCTTTATCAAATTGCATCATATGAAAATAAGCTTCCCCTTTCATAAAGAGTAGCTTTTGAAACACATCCTTTCCATTGTGCTCCACGATGTTATGTCGAATAGAAGACTCAATAGCAGTATCAATGTATCCCAATAACTTATGGTAGCTCCCTAATTCAAATATGGCAGAAAGGTATAATACTTGAAGGTCAAAATATTCTTGGAGCTCAAGATTTTGGATTTGCTTCTGATTCTTCTCATAAAATCGCACAAGTGCCCTTGGCTCAGAACCAGTAAGATCCTTGAACTCAGTATAAATGTTGGAGGCATATTTCGATGACAACTGTGTCATGGGTGGATTATATTATTATTTTGATCGTGTTTTTGCGATAGTTATTGCAAAGGATTTATTACTACTATATAAATACATTAGCCGAATAAAATTAGTTCAACCTAAAGCTACTTTTTATTAGAATCTTATCATTTTTTACTTTCGGTAGATATACAAAAGTAAGCATCCTTAGATATATCGACAACAAGCAATACTACGATATGTATTCTTATATACGATGTAGGATGTCGGCTATATTATAATAGTGGATTTAATTCTTTGCTATGCGTTGGTCGTCCCAGATGTTAAATCTGAGATAAAACACCATTATCAATACTTTACCGATAGAAAGAGAAAAGAGCCTAGATCTCTAATAAAGAGCTGCCTGGAGACAGGTGGAGGGATCTTCTTCAAGGGCTTGACACATACTATTGAGTCAATGGTCTATTTTAATTACGTGAATCCTTACCCCAAGCCAACTTTTCGCGTATGGTAGTCAAGAAGCTTTTGTCTTCTAATTGGACCAACTTCATCATGTAGTCATTCTTACGAATCGCCAACTGGTGCGTTTGTCCTACCGTCTCAAATCTGGAATCTAGTGTGCACAGAAAACTATCTGCACGACCATCTACCTCAAATGAAACTACAGAATCCTGCGAAATTACTATTGGACGTACATTGAGATTGTGAGGTGCTACAGGGGTAATCACAAAGTTGCCTGATCCAGGAAAAATAATCGGTCCTCCACAACTCAAGTTGTAGCCCGTAGAACCTGTAGGGGTGCTTATAATGATACCATCCGCCCAGTAGGTAGTCAAGTAAGCACCATTGATAAAGGTATTTACAGTAATCATGGAAGAGGTATCTCTTTTCAATATGGTGAAGTCATTCAAGGCTACCTTGTAATCCCCAAACAGTTTGTCATCATTGGTTTCTAAAAACAACAGTGTACGCAACTCGATAGAAAATCGATCATGTATGAGCAAATCTATGGCTTGTGCCATTCTTGATTTTTCTACACTGGCTAGAAAGCCTAGTCTACCAAGGTTGATACCAAGGACAGGAACACCGTTATCTCTGATCTCCGATATTGCATTGAGTATAGTACCATCTCCCCCTAGAGTGATCATGAAATCGATATTCTTAGTCTTAAGATCAAGGTGGCTTTCGAAAGCTCCTACATCCTTTTTCTGCTTGATGCGGTCGCCCATGAGTCTGAGGTAGGGCACAAAGACAAATACATTAATATCACGGTCATGCAAGGTATCAAAGAGCGTCTGGATAAAATCCAAATTACCTTCCTTAATCGTTTTGCCATAAATAACTACTTGCATATAGGTCTTCTAAATAGAAAAATCAAAGTTTAAAAATAATCCCCGGTCGCCAAATTTATTAATATTATACTCAATCTTAATCACCTTGTCAAAATATACTACAAAATGTAATCCTACTCCTCCTCCCCAAAGGGCTTGATTGTTGAAAGTTCCATAGGAATCATAGAAGGGTGCGTTGACAAAACCTAGATCGTTATTGATCACAAAGTACACTTTCAAGGGCATCTGTCTAAATTGTCTAATAAACATCAGCTTACCCCAATTGAATTCTCTATTTAACAACTGAAATCTGAAGGCACTCTTGATATACCCATGATCTAGTCCATCCACGACAAAGAGTTCATAGCCCGTCAGCACATCATCACCCCATCCTAAGGAAGATACGTGTGTATACGGTTGTTTGTGTCTTAATAGATTGATTTTAGCACTTCCTATGACTGCTACACTGATTTTCTTGGTAAATGGGAAGTAATGATGATAAGTAAGCACCGTTTTTAGCGCGTTTACATCCTTAATGAATCCGAAACCATCTTTCTGGATGCTGGCAGAAAATAGACGCCCTGATAATGGGTAGGGCTTAATATCCCTATTATCATAAGTGAAATTGTATTCTAGCGTGAAATGCCTCTGGATAACGTCGTTATTGAAGAAATAATCTGGATTTTCTACAAAGGCTACATCTTCACTGATGGCATTGTCACTATAGGTTAATTTGACTGTTTGGGTGGTGTAAAAACCAGGTCGATAAGTCAACCCTCCGCCTACTCTAAACCTACGTAGTTGAAATTCCTCCTCAAAGTTGTAAAAACCAAGTTTGTTATTTTCAGTGATGTGGGCAATTTCTCTTTGTCTAGAAAAGAATACATTGGCAAATACTCCTAAGGTTTGCGCTTTGTTGATACCAGGGAAAAAGTAATCTAGTTCATACTTTTTGGTGTATCCATCTTGTACCGTTAACTTTAGCTTATCTCTGTTGCCAGTAAGATTTAGGTGAATCCCTCGAATACCGAAATTTACCCTTTCAAGAGATCTATTTTGTTCGCGCCACCATACATTGAAGTTGCGATCTGCTAGCTCAAAAATAACAAAGGGGTAGATATACCAGGTCTCTGAAACTGTAAAGTTGATTTTAAGTTTTCCATTTTCAATGAGGGTCTCAGCCTCCGTTTTGATAAATAGACCCGTATTTTGGATGTTTTGTTTACTACGTTCAATTATCTCAGAAAGCTGTGCCTGAGCAATACGATCTCCTACTTTAAAGGTAATCTCTCTTTGTATGATTTTCTTTTTGGTGCGCTTGTTTCCATCGATGGATATCTCTACCACCTCCAAGATCTGAGCAGAAGTGACAGAACAACCGAGAAAAAGAAATAATATGCAAAGAAGTCTATTCATCTAGTATCTTAACGTAGAAAGGCTGTCCAAGTTAATGGACAGCCTTTCTATTATATATCAATTAAATGTTAAATGACAATTTTACTTAGAATGTGTATCCTAGTCCTAATGTATAATAAGACTGTAAAGGACTATCTTCTAAATCTAATTCTCCTGGTTCTACAGCAGTAGGTGATATAGCATTGATTCCTAATCTTCCTACATCAGCAACAGATTTGTTTCCTCTCAAACCTAATTGGAAGTTAACACCCAATCCGTTCCAGATATTAACTGAAAATCCGTTTATCCAATCCCAAGTAATTAAGTCACCTGTAGTGTAATCTACATCAAAAGTAGTATCAGCTCCGGTAGCATCTTTAAATGGAATGCTGTTAGCACCTGATCCACCATAAGGAAGAAAAGCAGTAATGTTAGATGTCCAAGAAATACCTTTGTAAAGCGTTGCAGAGTAAGAAGCACCTACTTCAGCACCCGCTGATGATGTCAAGTCACCAGGAAGGTTCAATTGGTAACCTAATGGGTGAGCCCATACTTTTAAGTTATTAATTGGCAACCAAGTAATACCTGCACTTCCTGTAACACGACCTGGCTTATTAAGTGATATACTGTAGCTATCATCAATAACAGCACCTAAATCATCACCTGGATCAAATTCTAAAACTGTAGAAACCCACTCCCCCTTAGCAGATATAGCCAATTTTGGTGATATTTTGTATCCATAAAGTGATGTTAAAGTCAAACCATTCGATACAGCTACAGATCTAGTTGCGTCATTATCTTTGTCTGAAAAAGCAGCTACTCTAGAAACGTTTATATTCAAAAGATTATCCCAAAAGAATTTTTCTTGGTCGTTTTTTGCGAAAGCTGTAAATCCTAATCCTAGTGTATTGTTTTGTGAGTTAGGTTGAGTTAATGCAAACCAGTCATTGTTGCTCACTAAATCAAAACCTACGATACCTACTCCGCCAAATTTCCATCCTGGAAACTTATCGATCTGACCAGTAAGGCCATCTACTTCTGCTTGAAGAGCAGCTAATTGAGCTTGCTTATCTGCTCTCATAGTTTTTAACTCCTCCATTGATTGTGCTTGCAATCCAATAGATAAAATCATCATAAAGGAAAACAAAAATGAAATTTTTCTCATCTTAATTCTTTTTTTTAGTTTGTGTAAAAGTTTTTAATTCAAATTTATTTTTCACGAAGTAAGCCAATCGCTACGCTTCATGTATTGTAACCTTTTCTTCAGTCAATTTACTCAAAGGTATAATCACCTTTTTTCCATCTCCATGTATCACTAGACTCGTACTATCTATATCTATTATCTGTCCATGTGCTCCATCAATACTAATTGTATCTCCGATATTAAACCTACTTTTAGAGTAGTAAGAAGACAAAAAACTAGACATTATTCCTTTTGACGCTAATCCATATCCAATGGCAAACGCGAATACTATACCGGCGAATAGCACCGTTAGATTATCCGTGAGAAATTGAGTTGGGATTGTTGCTTTTTTTAACGCAATCATCAATGCATTAATCATTACAAAAAAGAAAACGAATGTTGCTATTACTTTCGCTGCCGGTATACCTAAAGACTGACAAGTACTTTGAACTACCTTGCGTGCTGCCTCTGCTATAAGTACTCCGATGACTAAAACTAAAAAAGCGACTAAAAGCTTTGGTAATAATAGCATCAACTCCTTTAGTAAATCCGTGATCGCACTAATCTGTAGTATATCGACGGCCAAGATAGTTACTAATAATAAAATGAAATAATAAATAGTAGAAGAAATTGCTTTACTAGGAAGAAGTTCCAAGTTTGCCTTGCTGATAAAATCGACATCTTCCAGTTTCTCCTTTATAACATCGATACCAGATTTCTCTAAGACTGACTTTAATACTTTTTTAACAATTTTGGCAATGATATACCCTACTATAAAAACAACTAGTGCCTTTAGAATATTAGGCAAGCTAGATATCATTCCATTCAATATCTCGCGTGCAACATCTAAGTCCTGAAGTAAATTATCGTTGTCCATTTAAAATTCGTTCTGTTTTGGTTTTGGTTTATCTTTTGGGGTCTTCTTTTATCTTTAGATCGGCGGTTCTGAGGGGGAGTGATCATCGTCCCTCTTCGCTAAGCCACTAACATTATTTGGTCTGTCATTCTTTTTTCCATCTCCTTCACCTCCGCCAGTCATAGAAATCATTAGCTGGAAAAATCCTGGCAAATATAATTCTATAACTCTAGATACTGAACTTATAAAAGAAATAGTACCGTTGAGTTCCTTATCATCACGAGGACCAACAGGGTCTTCGTCCGACAATCTTTTAAAATTATTTCTACTTTCTTCACTCATCGGTAAAGTTTTAGTCTTTAAATATTTCTTTATAACTAGCCTGAGCTTTATGTTTCGCTCTCTTTATCTTCATCTTGATTGCACTTTCTGATTTAGAGAGTACTTCTGCAATATCTCTTATCGACATATCATCCTGATATTTCATCAGCAACACTGCTTTATCACCCGTAGGTATCACGTCCATTACTCTTTTCAATCTACTCACCTCTATTTCAAGCAATTCGTGATCAGGTACATCTACGAGAGGATCACCAACCTTTTCAATATCTTCTGAAAAGATGTTCTTTTCTTTCTTCTTCTTTCTAATGTAATCAATACAATAGTTATAGGTAATTGAATATACCCACGTACTAAATTTTGACTTTCCACTAAACTTGGCCAAATTGAGGTATATCTTCAAGAATATATCCTGCGTAGCATCATCCGAAAGTTGTTCATCTTTCAATAAGGATATACACTTACTGTACACCTTTCCAGAATATCTGGAATAAAGCATAGTAAAATAGGACGAGTTACGCGATTTCAGGTAGAGACCTATCACCTCTTCATCCGATAACTTATTTGCACCTTGTTTGCCCAATGATTTTTTCTTAAAACTAGGGTTATTGACCTCTTTGCTTATGACGTAGTATTACCCTTAATGGGTACACTCCAAAAAATATTTCCGCAAAAATACCTTTTTTATGGTCACTTACCCTATCGTTTAACAAATTAACTTAACTAATTCAAAATGAACCACATACAACCTACATAAGCTACTAATAGCTAAATACCAAGCTTTGAAATCTTCCTTTTGGAATAATATTAAAGTGAGTATCTTGAGCAAGATTCAAATACTTAATGTTATGTCAAAACTCCTTGGTACTATGATCTTTGTGCTCTTGAGCTTGTATATAAATGCGCAAGAACAAACTCAAGATGCCCTTTTCATTAAAAATATTTACAACCAGGTACTTACGGAAGCCGCTTGTTATGATTGGCTAACAGATTTGAGCACGGATATTGGCGGTAGATTAGCTGGATCTGAGGGGGCAGATGCCGCAGTCTTATTTACAAAAAGCATTATGGACACTTTAGGGCTTGATAAAGTCTCCCTCCAAGAATGTACTGTTCCTCATTGGGAAAGAGGCGCTGCAGAAATGGTCTCCGCTACCCTACAGAATGGCAGCAGCAAGTCGCTCAATGCTACCGCACTAGGAAACTCTCCAGGTGGAAAAGCCAAAGCCGAAATCGTAGAAGTGTTTACCCTTGAAGAGGTGGAAAAATTAGGCAGGAGAGGTATTGAGGGTAAAATAGTCTTTTTTAATCGTCCGATGGACCCTACTCAGATCCGCACATTCAATGCCTATGGTGGAGCAGTAGACCAGCGAGGTCGAGGACCTGCTATGGCTTCTAGATTTGGAGCTGTAGGGACAGTCGTCAGATCCATGACCACCAAAACAGATAATGTACCCCATACTGGAGTGACTATATTCGGAGAAGATCCTCCGACCCCAGCAGTAGCCGTTAGTACTATGGACGCAGACTGGTTGTCTGCAGAACTCAAAAAAGGGAAGGTTGAGATCTCTATAGAAACGCACTGTCAGACGCTACCAGACAAGATGTCTCACAACGTCATCGGAGAGATTGTAGGCAGTACTTATCCAGAAAAAATAATCCTCGTCGGAGGACACTTAGATAGCTGGGACATAGGAGGAGGAGCACACGATGATGGGTCAGGCTGTGTGCATGCCATGCAAGTACTACATACCTTGAAGGCGCTCAATTACGAACCGAGACATACCATTCGATGTGTACTATTCATGAATGAAGAAAACGGTCTAGGTGGTGCCACTGCATACGCAGAAGCATCTAACAAAAAAGGGGAATTTCACATGGCTGCTCTAGAATCCGACGCAGGTGGATTTACGCCTAGAGGATTTTCAGTAGATGGAGACAATAGTATATTTGCTGAAAAATTCAAAGCTATGACGGACTGGCTTCCACTTTTGGAACCATTTGGACTCTCTCTCAGTAAAGGCGGTGGAGGCGCAGACATCAATCCACTCAAAAGCCAAAAAGGAGTACTCATCGGATTCAGACCAGACTCTCAACGTTACTTTGATTTTCACCATACAGCTGATGACACCATCGAGGCAGTCAACCAAAGAGAATTAGAAATGGGGGCAGCGGCGATTACCTCATTAATTTACCTAATCGATACACACGGACTATAATACATTTTCATGCATACAGAACCTCAAGTGACCAGCATACAGCTGGGAGATTTATCTTTTGTCCCATTCATACCTGAAGCCAAAATACAGCAACGCGTAAAGGAGCTGGGTCAGCAGATTACCAAGGATTATCAAGATCGCAGACCTATAGTTATCACCATTCTTAACGGCTCATTTATTTTCAGCAGTGACTTGGTACGCGCGATCAAGATGGACTGTGAAGTCCAATTTATGAAAGTAAGCTCCTACGAAGGCACTGACTCTACCGGAAAGTTAACAGCTGTATTTGACACGCTGCCAGAGCTCACAGGACATGACCTGATCATCATTGAAGACATCGTGGATCAAGGCCACACTATAGATTATTTACTTTCCTCACTAAAAGAAAAAAATCCTTCTAGCGTCAAGGTTGCCTCATTGCTCTTCAAACCTGAGGCTTACAAATACGAACATCCGATCGACTATATTGGCTTTGAGATTCCAAACGACTTCGTAGTAGGCTATGGTTTAGACTACAATCAAATGGGTCGTAACCTGCCTTCGATTTATACGCTACAAAAATAATACTCTTTTAATTTTCTTTTTGATTTGGGCGTCCGGGCAGGCTATCCATGGGTCCGCCTATCGGCTACCGTCCCGTAAAAAAAACGGGACTGCTCTCCTTCGTCGAGCACCATTCCTATCCTTGACGCAAAAAAATCGAAGCGAATAAAGAGCTACGTATCAAACAATGTACGAGCTACCCCTAGGGATACGACAATACCATTTAGTAGTTTACAATGATATAAGATGGTATAAATATGTGGGTAACTTTATAGTTCAATTGGTATAAATCAAAAAGGGCATAGATGATATATATCTATGCCCTTTTCTCTTGGTAATAATTAATGCTTATTACCTACCACCCACCACTAATTTGCCTTGTCTTTTACTGCCATCTTCAAAAATGATTTCATAGTAATAAATCCCTTCTGCAAAGGAGTTACTATCCCAAGATACTTGTTGTCTTGCCGTTTTAATATTGGATCGCAATCTACCTAAACCATCGTATATCATCAGGTCAAAAGCTTGCTCATTAGTAGTACTAAAAAAGAAATCTGCTCTACTAGGGTTTGGATACACCTCTATGTCATTGGGTACTTGAGCGTCATGAGTAGACACCGTACCTGAGGTAAGTCTTACGTTATCTATCAAAGCATAATCACCACCAGATAAATCATCCTCTGCAATAAAAGCGCCATTACCTCTCAAGGTGATAACCTCAATTAATAACTCTCCAACATAATTCTCTGGTAAACTAAACTGGTGTTTTACAAACTCACCTTCTACTTGATCATATATCAGAGGGAATATCTCGTCGTCTATGGTCACTTGAGCCATTACAGCAAAGGATTGATTGATATTGTCAATCAATTCATCTGCACGAAATTGAGCCATGTCAAAACTAAAGGTTGGATCGATCAGCCCCACTGCATTGACGCACATATCAAGGTCTGTTTTTTGAAAATTTTCTCTAAAAAATAAATCTTCTTCTATACAATTTTCAAGACTGAAAGGAGTATTGCTTGTGCCAGAAATAACCAACACCTGCTCTCCTTCATAGACCCCAACTTGTGCGTCGGATCTAAAATCTGGATCTATCAAAATCTCTTTACTTGAGCTCACATCAAATCCAGAAAAAGTCTCATGGTATCCATCTGTCACTGTTTCTAAAAACAAATACTGACCATCAAAGAAATTATTATCTGCATCTACATCTCCTGGAATATTTAAGGTGACAGATAGTTCTTCTCCATTTTGTATTTCTGCAGGTAATACAAGAACATCAAAAATAGAAGCAAAAGAACCTACTCGTAGGTTGAAAGGCAGACGAACATCAAAATTATATTCAGATCCGGCGGCAAAAATCGTTATCGGATATTCGCCTTCTGGTATCTCCATACATCCTGTATTTTGAATACCTATCCTTATTTGAGATTGGGCTGTTTCTTGACAAACTCTATCTGATGTCAAACTCAAAGAGTTAAGTCTAAGGTCTAATCCAGTATTGGCTGTTGTTGTTATTCTACCTAGGTCATTATTATTAGTAATCACTATTTCTCCTCCGTTAGGATTGAGGGCAGCAGTAGCTTCAAGTAAAACTTCTATATCGAAATTTTGCCCTGCAGCGTCTAATGGAACTGCATCTGCAAAGCTGAATGCAAGCGTATCTCCAGGGTTTAATACTTCTTGTAGCGTAATGGTTGTTTCACTCGCTAGTTCATCTTCCACTGTATAGCTCATTTTTATTTCGTCTCCCAATAAATATGAATTAAGACCCACATTAATAATATAGGTGTCTATAAAGTAATCCTCTAAAGCATCTGCACATATGGTTTCTCTATCCTCCAATAACATGACCATCAAATCATAGTCTCCAGATTCCGGGAATAAACCAACCGCTTTCCAAGCCTCTAATACGCTTGCCATCTCTGGTGAATTTTCGCCGTACAAATCTTTAACAGATTCGATACTGGCTACAACTGCTTTAGTATATCCTGAGCTTTCAGTCAGGTAAGCTGTATTCATTGTAAAAATTATTGCTGCCGCTTTTTCTAAACCGATAGCCTCTACATCATATTCCACACCTAATTCATTGGTATCTGCTTTTCCTTCTGTCAGCATGTGAAACCAAAAATTGAGTACTCCACTATTGATATGTACGCCACCGTTATCTCTTGTACCAAATTCCCAGTATTCTCCTGCGTATAATTTTGGATTATCCTTGGCATTTGGATCTGCCATATCTCTAAAGTGATCATCGTTATCTGTCAATAATGCTTTAGCCCCTAATAGCCAGGTGAAGTTCTCTTCATCATAATTGAACTCTAAAGCCTTCCCCAAGATATCACTGATCGATTCATTCAAGGCACCAGACTCATCTTGATATATCAGATCTGAAGTAAAGTCAGTAAATCCATGTGCAAACTCATGACCCACTACATCCATAGTAGTCAAAGCACCATATTGATCACAATCTCCACTAAAGAAAGTTGAATACGCGCCATTCCATGAAGCATTTACCACGCTATTTTCTGTTCCATATACTCTGCTACGCAATTCGAATCCTTCTCCATCGAGACCTACCCAGTTGAAGTTATCTACCATATAGTCATAATAGGCAGTAGCGCAGTAGTGAGCATCTGTTCCAACTTCTTCTTTATTCCCGAAGTTGTTCCAGAAATTATCTTCATCTTCAAAATCCACCAAAGAACCATTGTGCGTCCTAATGCCGCCGCCTCGAGTAAAATCATTCAAGACATATAAATCACTCGCTAATGAATCCGTTATTATAGTTTGCTGTCCATAGTAGTTGGTATTGGCGATGCCTTCTACGTTTGTATGCGCTATCTCTGATATGGAAGCAATGATATTTGATTGATTGGCATCGATATATACAGACTGTCTGTACTGATTCACTCCATCGAGATTGGATATGATCACATGATAGGCTAAGGTGTACGCTCCACTAAAAGCTGGGTAGGCTTTGTCGATTACCACTAATTCCGCTTGTTCAAGGTCCCATTCTGGAAGAACGACTGCGGCTCCATCTGTTTTAGATAGTAGGGTAGAGTTGATAAAATGGCTTACTTCCGTCTTTGCTTCTGTGGCATTCAACCGAGGTTTGGTAGTAAGGGATATGTTTGGCAATAGATCACCTGAGGCTTTTTTTACAAAACCGTCCTTTTCATGCAGGATATATGAGGCTCCTACAACTCTTAGACCTTGGTAGAATTGTTTCATACGCACCCTCGTCCAGCCATTCAAGCCTTTGATGGTCTTAGATTCTTTTAAGTCGTCAACACTTTCCATTCCAAGCCCTTGGTAGTGTTGATCCACAAAAGTTGCACTTTTAACTGGTTTAGCCTCCAAGTCCATTAATGCAGCATGCTGTCTGATCTGTAGTTTTTGTGAATTCAAGGAGTTTTGTGCTGCCAAACCCAAAACAAAGGAAATAATAAAGAACGTAAGTAATATTTGCTTCATAGGTCTATAAAATTGTCGGTTTTCGTTATCCAATACCTAAGATAATTACATTTTGCCTTATTTGAGCCGAAAAGGAAACAATTGTCCCCTAAAGACTTATAATAAATGACATTTATCCGAATTATTTACTTTACAGATTCAGATATTTGTATTAACTTTGCGTCCAGAATTAAATAGACCCATGGTGTAATGGTAACACTCCGGTTTTTGGTATCGTCATTCTAGGTTCGAGTCCTAGTGGGTCTACGTAAAAAGGCGTTCTAAGTATTA
>JALZVN010000151.1 GCA_023299965.1 Saprospiraceae bacterium
CCTTTCAAACCTACTGCTTGAGCATTGGTTAATAGTTTTATTTTTCCGGACTCCGATAGCTCCATCACTTTCTCTACGGAGTCTAGGGCGCCACGAAAATCTTTGCGTCTATGGATCAACATCACCTCACTCGCTACATCCGCCAAGAAGATCGTCCAGTCCAATGCAGAGTCTCCCCCACCGGCTACGACTACGCGCTTGTCGCGATAAAATTCTGGATCTTTGATGATGTACTCCACACCATTATCCTCAAACTGACTGAGATTCTCGATGGGTGGTTTACGCGGCTCAAAGCAACCTAGGCCACCCGCAATACATATCACTGGCGCGTTGATCTTGGTACCTCTACTGGTCGTCAATACGAAACTATCATCCTCCAATCGCTCGATGCTTTCGGCTCGCTCTCCTAGCGTAAATCCTGGCTTGAACGGCTCAATCTGCTTCATGAGGTTGTCCACCAACTCCCCAGCTAAGATGCTCGGGAAGCCTGGAATATCGTAAATCGGCTTCTTAGGATAGATCTCTGACAACTGTCCTCCCGTCTGCGGTAGTGAATCTACCAAGTGGCACTTCAGTTTGACCAATCCTGCTTCGAACACGGTGAAAAGACCACAAGGTCCAGCACCTATAATAAGTATATCTGTTTTTTCCATTTTAATTAAATTCAGGACACAAAAGTAAGGCTAATTTTTCAAAGGATTCACAATAAGCCTGCAATACAAACACATGAAATAGCATTTGGTTATGAATTGGCATTGCATACCCGTCAGGGCTACTTTATGCTGGCAATAGTAGTAAATAAAGTAATATTAAAAGACTTGATTGTCAATGGTTTTCCCATGGTGGCAGTAGTAGACGTACTCCTGTAACGTACTTTCAGCACTTAATTTTTGTGTTTAATTACGATGGGTTTCACCAGTTTCACCCATCGCTATTTTGTTGCCGTGCTTTCAGCACTCTAATTCCTCATGGCTGAAGCTATGGATTCCATACTCGTGTCTGAGAACATGATAGCTTAGCTCTATACTAAGCGTAAATAAAATTTTCAATATGAAATAACTCTAGAAAAAGAAAAAAACCGTTAGTCCATGGCTGAAGCCCTTGCGTTAGGACACATCTTTTTCAATTTCACGCATAGTCTGATGAAGAAATGTTATCTTGGATATTAGCCCGAATCAATGATTGCATATATTTCGTCCCTACAGGACTTAGCTGTTTTTACACATAAAAATAGGGCTCTAGCCCTATCCTAATACATCTTGCCCTTACAGGGCTGTTTTTTTTATTTTGATTGTTCTAGATTCGTGAATGTGGGGTTATTGCAATAATAGTAGTAAGAACAAAGTCCTGCTAGGACGAAATGTAATAGCGATGGGTAAAACGAAGTGTAACCCATCGAAAACCGCACCATGAAATTAAGTCCTGTAAGGACGAAATATACTTCATGCAAGTAGGCAAAAACACAACGGCCAAGTACTGAAAGATAACACTTACTCAATCTGACACTCCTGCAATAGGTCACTATCAATACCTTTGATCTCTGCAGTCAAAGCTGGTAACTCTCCTGACCAATCGATTCTCAAGATTCCGTAGTTGAGCTTAGGCATAAGATCTCCTACTCTGTATCTATTGGGCTCTTCTTTTTTCTCCGTTCTTGCATGCGTCAATCCACTACTCGTCACTTCATATAGTGGATAATCTATATCCGGAACTTCAATCATAGAAATCTCCGCTATGTGTCTATCTCCACTAATGATAATCGGACAGATAGGATTGGTCTTAGCGAGCAGCTTAAAAAACTTATGCCTTGCAGCTGGAAAGTTACTCCACTTTTCGAAGTAGTGCTCCTCGGGAATCAATTGAATACTGGAGATGAATATATGTACGGTTGCCTTAGAATTGACCAATTCTCTCTCTAACCACTTCCATTGATCATAGCCCAACACGTCGCCTTGCTTATTTTGCAAAAATCTCTGTTCTCCTTTTTCAGGATTTTTTTCTAATTCATCTCGAAAGTATCTGGTATCTAGTATCAGTATTTTCACTTGTTTACCTTCTGGTCCTACTGTATAAGACTGATACGCTCCTTCCCTCTTGCGCACTGGCTGATCCTCCGGGACATCCAAAAAATCTAACAGCAAGTCCCGCGAAGGTGCCCTTTGGGGGTATGACTTGCATGCATCATTCACGCCATAATCATGGTCATCATAAATACCAAGAATAGGTACTTGAGATAAAAATTTTCGATAGTGAGCATTCACTTTTTGCTTTTGATATTCATCCGCTTTGACACGCATATCATCTGTGTCTGCGTATACAATATCTCCAGACCATATCCATAAATCTGGATTCTCAGTAGCAATATTATTCCAATAGCTTTGATCCTTCTTTTGATTGTTGCAAGATCCAAAAGCAATACTTGTCAATAGGGAGTCCTTCTCTAATGGCTTCATAGAGAAGTCTACCTCTTGCGCTTGGACATGGATACCACATATCCAAGTAAAAAGAAATAAAAACAAAAATCGATTCATTATACTATACGTCATATTGTAAATAAAATATGCCCGCCTTGTTGCGGACTTGATCTAATAACTGCATGAGCTCTAACGTAAAATCAAGAGGCATATGTTCGCTTTCAGCTTGTCCTAAAGCAATACAACGCGCCACTTCATTCGCTTCATACATATAGCCGTTACAATTATACTTAAAATTTGAGATTTTTCGGGCTTTATCTCTAATTCTCAAGTCATAATTGTTTGGTCCATGAAATCGATGCCCCACCTCTAGGGTGCCCCACTCTCCTTCTATGACTAGGTTGGAGGCGGTATCTTCGAGCAATGTGCAGGTCAATTGGGCATG
>JALZVN010000152.1 GCA_023299965.1 Saprospiraceae bacterium
CATCAATATTCATTTGATTTGCAGACAATAAGCCTTCAAAAGAAACATACTCTGAATCTAGATCAATTTCAAATTGAAGACCAAGTAGTGACAATTCGTCTTCCAAATAAATTTCAAGTTCTTGCACAGTACCTGAATTAAAACTTCGGTTTTCTATGTGAAGATTTGTGCTTCTATTAGATCTTACTTTAATTTCTAGACCGCCAAAATCCTCTGCATTTAAATCCACATCTCCTAGCTTTACAGCAATGAAATTTGCATTCTGAACATCCGTATTTAATTGAGGATAACTAAGCGTTAATGGATAGTCATCCAAAAATGGATTATTGGAATCTGTAAACGCAAAATTAGCGTCTATACATTTCCAAGCTATGTCAGAGCTATAACTTGAGATTTTCTCCAATATTAGCTGCCTAATATTCAGTAAATCAAAAACAGAAATAGAATTGTCATTATCCACATCTCCAGCAATCAAAACATATGGATTATTAATTCTCCTAGTTTGTAAAATATGGGCTGACAGTAAAACTAAATCAAAGGTACTAATACCATTTTGCTCCAATGGATCATCCACGGCAGTAATAAGGTAATCTTGTCCAGCAGGTAAATTATTGAATGTATAGTTCCCACTAGCATCTGTATCTGCAAAGTAGACTCCATTGGCCGAGACCTCTACCCCATCAAGTGGTCTTCCTTGTGGATTTAGTATCACCCCTGAAATATCTATTTCAGCATTTGAACAACTAAACATATTATCTTGCACCTCTACCAAAGCATTACAAAAAGTCTGATTCCCATCAGCGTCCGTCACCGTAAGTTGTACCACCTGCAATCCAATATCATCACAATCAAAAATACTGGGAAACAAATCAAAATTTAATTGATTCGTAGGAGTGCAATTATCTGAAACGCTCGCAACAAAAAGTGCAGGATTAAGCGTCACTTGTCCACCGGCAGTCATCTCTATACTGATATTACTATTACAAATAAGATTAGGTCCAAGCCCATCTACTATTTCAACTACCTGAATACAAGAAGTAGAATTTCCGCAATTATCAAAAGCTGTGTACTCAATCTCATGAATTCCATTTGGATAAAACCCACTGGCATCTTCATTCGAAGCTAAAGCAAAAGGACTATTATTTACTATAAAAGTTGCTCCAGAAATATCTGTAGCAACAGGCAATGAAATGTTTATAAATGAAGATGAACAATCACTCGATAGACTATGTATGAGTGTATCACTAGGACATGTCAAAATAGGGATCCCATTATCGAATACATCAATTTTTTGAGTATGAACATATTGTCCTGTATTGGATCCACTATTAGGGTCAAATTCACACCAATTGATAACTGTCCAAGTACGTAAAATGGAATAACAAAATGAGTTAGATGAAAAATTTTGGTCTTCGAAGTTAACAAGAATATTTTTACAGCCTTGACCACTTAATACTGGCTCGCCTGTCTGACTTGTACCGGTGCCGCCGGTACTAAAATCAACTATTATATCATCAGGAAATCCAATACTTAGAACACTATTATCTTCTAATTGAATAGTCTGAATACATGAACTCGAATTGCCATAAATATCTACTACAGTCCATTCTCTAAGAATAGTCCCCGTACCACAATCAAAGTTATTGGTGTCTTCAAAGGTGACTGCATCTATTCCGCAGGCATCGCTCGCATTAGGTTGCCCTGTAATATTTAAATCCATAATGTCCGTATCACAATCTAGTATAATATTACTAGGACAAGAAATAGATGGACTAAAATTGTCTCTAACCGTAACTCCCACATTGCATTGATTGAATAATCCGTTTTGATCATATGCTCTAAAGGTCACCAATACTGGAGCACCAACAATATCGGCGCAATTAAATTCTACAAAATTTCCAAAATTGACTCCATCTCTGCTTACTTCAAATCTGTCGACACCGCAATTATCAAAACTTCCTTCATCAAAAGTAGAAGCAAAAACTCTAGCTAAGCCTGCTGGCAACAAACTAACACTAATCCCATCTTCACATACTGGAGTAGGTGGCGTATCGTCAATAATATTGACATTAATCGAGCAAGATGATGAATTTCCACATGCATCGGTAGCAACATAAGTTAGTTCATGCTGTCCTTGTGGAACATTCGTAAATGGTCCAAATCCTTGTCCGAACTCCCAGCTAGGAATAAGCGTAAAATCAGAACATTCATCTGTAACGTTAATACTTGGAATTGTCAAAGTGCCATCACAACTAAAACTATTAGCACTTATGGTAAGATCTGCAGGGCAAGTTAATACTGGAGCAATATTGTCTTTGATTTCAATAATTTGATCGAAGTTAACAACTGTATTATTGCAAACATCTAATGCTAACCACTTTCTGATAGTAGTCGTCCCTCCTCCACATGTATTAAATACTTGATCGTCGTGAAGTATAGATATATCACAAAAGCCATTCGGATCAATCGAAGCACCACCAATAGTAGGCACTCCTGTTATCAAAAAGTCATTCGCGTCAGCAAGGCTGCAAGAAAGTGCATTCATACCTGAATAATGCGGCGGAAACACTACATCTGATAAAGATGGTTTAGTTAAATAAATAATCTGAACGCAAGATCCTTGATTTCCATTTTCATCTATTGCCCACCAAGTTCTTTCTATTCTAGCTGAAACTGAAGTGCTATTCACCGTTTCAAAGCAAGGAAGGTTGAACAAGACATCCGAAAAATTTAAATCAGCATCTTGAAATACAGTACAGTTATCAGTTATGACAGGAAATCCTATGTCTGCTGGAGTGGTAGCGGCGTTACACATTACAAATGTATCCGTACATGTGAAAACGGGCTGGATATTATCAAATACTAAAAGATCTGTATCACAGAAAACATTGTTGTCATGATTGATTAATCTACCTGT
>JALZVN010000153.1 GCA_023299965.1 Saprospiraceae bacterium
TCTACGCAGTCACCGTTATTCATAACTACAGTTGATAAGCCTTCACAAATTGGAGTTGGATTTTTGCAATCCAAAACAGCGAATTCAAATTCTTCCGTGGTTGCATTCCCACAACCATCACTTACTGTCCATTTGATTAAATGATTACCATATGGGTAAACTCCAGAAGCATCACTACCCTCTCCTTCTATATCAACAGATCCATCAGAGAAAGCATCTATTTTCCAAGAATAGATAAGTGCCGCAATCTCAGAACAAGCGTCTTCTCCTGTAGCTGTAAGCGTTACTTCTCCTTCACATTCGTTGCTAAAGTCACATGGATCTGGAGCGGTAAACGTAATACTTGGGGCTTCATCATCTTGTATTGTGACAATTTGAGTGTATTGGAAATAACCATCATCATCACGGAACGTCCTTGGGATTGGCAGTGGTGTACCTAAATCTGTAAAGGTACCCATATCAGGATTATCTACTCTGCAATGGTTTATTATAGTGTAAGTTCTTTCTATTATATAACAGGCATCTTCTACCTGATCGAAGACACGATCTTCTATGCTAATGGCCACTTGCTCGCAATCATCTTCTGACACCATTGGTCCAGGAATGTTAGCCAGCTCTTCAGGGCAATCGTCAAAAGAAATATCATCTGGGAATTGAACTATAAAATCAGAAGTATGTATAATAGTTACCGATTGAGTACAACTCGCATCATCCGTCTTATCAGAGCCGTCACTTACGGTATATGTCTTTCTAAGTAGTTGACCACAATTTGGTAATTCCGTTACTATAATATCCCCTTCGCTAATGTTTGTGCTGCAATTATCTGACACATCAGGCACTTCAAATAAATCAGGTCCATGTAAGCCTTCATCACAATCGATGGTAACATCTGACTGACATATAATAATAGGAGAAACTGGATCTTCCACAAGCAACTCCGCCCAACAAATATTTGTATTTCCAGCTGCGTCTGTAACCATTAATTCTACAGCTACCATTCCTAGGTCACAGCAACTAAATTCTGCTGTTGGTCCAAACACTCCTCCCTCACAACCTAAGCTTCTAATTAAAACAGAAACATCACTGCAATTATCACTGCTTCCTTCATCAAATTCTTCTGCACTTAAAAAGCCAGAACCAGAATCCGAAAGGGAAATATTCAATCCATCATTACAAGAGGCGGTAGGGTTTACATCATCCACAACTGTGATGATTACTTCTTGAGTAGTTACATTCGAACAAGCATCCGTAGCAGAAACAGTGATCGAATTAGATCCAAATGCAAGCCCTTCAATAGCTTCTCCATTTAAAAGATTTATAAATGTTATACTAGATCCGATAAAATAACTAGCCGTAACATCAGTGATCTCTGAGCAAGCATCTGTGATGGACAAATCATCTAGTAATACATCGGCAACACAAGAGTCATCGTTTGTCCCTACTACTATATTCGCCTGAGCAATGCTAGGACCGACATTATCGGTAATGGTTATTATTTGTTCATGCGTCAAAACGGTATTTGCGCACCAATTATGGATCTCCCAGGTTCTAAAAATTTTCACAGAATTTCCACAAGATGGCAGTACGTTATCTACGTAAGTGATTAGTATATCGCACAAATTCGTTTGACTATCTTCTACATTAAAACACTCAAAGAAATTATCTCCAGAAATATCAGCTGTTATCAATGCGGGGTCAGTTGGCACCTCTCCACACTCTAATTCAATATCTTCTGGCAAATCAAAATCACTCAACATAGGAGCTCTTAAAGCAACCGTCTGAGTGCAATTGGTTGCATTCCCGAACACGTCTATTGCTTGCCAAACCCTGACGATATTGGCTCCTAACCATTCCCCTTGATCACAATTGGTATCTACTATTTGCTCATCAATTAGAGTCACTGATTGTAGATTGCAATCGTTTGCAGCGTATGGAAATGGAAAGCCAGCAGTGATTTCTAGATCAACACTTATCACCTCTCCTACTCCGATACCTTCAAAGGCAGTGTCGTCATCGTCTCTAACCAATAAAGACCAATCTCCCTGTAAATCCTCAAACGGAAGATCATACAATAAGCTTAAAGGCTGAGCAGGCTGTAGCCTTCCACTTAAGCCTGGAAAACCAGAACTACACGCAGCAAAAACAGCCGTCCCTGCTTCACTATCAAAAGTAACATTTAAATTCTGGCTTCCGCTGTTATTGCAAGTTCTGCGCTCTAATAGTGTAATCGAAGAGCCGTTTGGTGTAAATAAGATTATCGTTAAATCCTCCAAATCATTATGCACTAGATTAATAGACACATTAATATCTTGAATGACCTCACCATGCGGTCCACATCCTACATTCGGGATAGGCAATATTAGCTCTGAAGGATTTGTATCTGTACCACCAGCAATATTACCTGGCAATTCTTCAGATGTCACTTCAAAGTTTTCTGTATGAGAATACAACTCATTCAATGCATCTGGGTGATTGCAATTAATTTCGTAATCAAAGCATTCAATCGTGGGTGCTAATTTATCTTCGATGAAAACCTGCCCATGACAAATAGCAGTCAAGCCTGTGCCTATTTGAGTTATGCTATATGTAAATGTTTGCCCCGCATCACTAAAGTTAATCACGTTACCCATAGACACTCCATTTGCATCTGTCAACTCAATAAGGTATTGTGCATTACATGGATCTGGTGCTTCTAAAATCATATCTGCCGTAATAACCGTTTCACAATTAACGCCATCAGAAACTAAAGGCACCGTCACAAAATCATTACAAGCTAAAACAGGATTTATTTCTGAGATCACGTGTACTTCGCTCGTACATCTTCTAATCTGTCCATCACTGTAAGTCACTTTATAGATAATCGGATTACTACCTACGGGTAAACTTGCAGATGTTGTCCCTAATGGTCCTTCTACAAGACCACCTATTGCCGAAGGATAACAAACATCCAATACTGGAGCTATACTTGCATGGCAATTGTTTGGATAACATGTTGGTGCATCTATCAATTCTGCTGTATAAGAATTTAGCAAACATGCTCCTAAATCATCTGCCAAAATTGTTTCTTCCGCAGGGCACTCTATACTACATGGCAATGTAAAACTAGAAGATAAAAAATCCATAAAATCATCTGGTCCTTGTGCCACTCTATATACACCTGGTGAGACAAATTCTCCTCTTTCAGGATTAGAAGAAAATAATTCATACAGACCACCTTCCCATCCGTTATTTCTAGCGGCAAAAGTGGTGATGGCATATTCTTCACAGGGATCAAGCGTGAGGGTAGTAGAAATAGTTTGACCCGAAAATACACCAGCATATTGACCGGCATTCGCAAATGCAACTCGAGTACCATCGTTATCCCTGATCTCCCAAGATTTTTCTACAGCATCTAGACC
>JALZVN010000154.1 GCA_023299965.1 Saprospiraceae bacterium
AGTAGGATCTCCGATATGATCAAGAAATTTTTGGGCAGCGACACTGGCCGTATTTTGTGTAGGCACTTTAGATAGTTTCCCCTTTGCGCCATAGATATTATTGATCCGTACACCAGGATTGTTGTCGACAAGGTATCCGATGATTTCGTCTCCAGGACGCTCCAAAGCGAAGCCCATTAAGTCGTATCCACATGCCATGTTTGCTACCGTTGCTGGCGCAAACACCTTTACTCCCATTTTGCTCATAATATATTGATATTCAATTATTTAGATACAAGATTGCCGATCGTAAGTACCTCTGCAAAAACCCCGGCAGCGGTCACCTCAGCACCTGCACCTGGACCCCTAATTACTAGAGGTCTTTCATTATATCTCTTGGTGGTCAATACGACCATATTGTCGGATCCATTCAAAGAATAAAAGGCGTGCGTGTTGTCTACTTTTTCCAAAGCGATTTTTGCTTTTCCGTCTTCAAGAGAAGCGACCATACGCAGTACTTTATTTTCTCTCTCCGCATCGGACTTCAATTTTTCAAAGTAGGCATCCTCCGCTTTCAAGACTTCAAAAAGTTCATCCACGGTTTCTACTTCTTGGCATTTTTGTGGCAACACATTTTCAATGTCTACATCCCCTTCTTCGATAGGCAATCCTATTTCGCGGGCCAAGATAATTATCTTTCGGCGTACATCAATACCATTTAAATCTACTCTTGGATCTGGCTCCGTATATCCGAGTGCTTTCGCTTCTTGCACAATGGTATGGAAAGAATTATCCAATTTAAAATTATTGAAAATATAAGATAGCGAACCCGACAAGACCGCTTCCAATTTCAAAATCTGATCTCCACTATTTATCAAATCCGACAGCGTAGAAATCAAAGGTAAGCCCGCTCCTACATTCGTCTCATATTTAAAGTACACTCCACGCTTCTGCGCCAGTTTTTTCAGACGCGTATATTGTAGATAAGAACCCGAAGTCGCAATCTTGTTTGGCGTAGAAATAGAAATACTCGCCTCCAAGATTTGTTCGTAGGCTGCAGCGATACTTGGCTCTGCAGTATTGTCAATAAAGATGGCGTTACTCACATTCATGGCTTTCATCTTAGCGACGAAATCAGGCATTGCCATTTGCGTCTCGCCTTCTGCCAACTGCTCTGCCCAGTTATGCATATCCAATCCATCTTCATCAAAGATCATTCGCTTACTATTGGCTAAGCCCACGATATTGACCTCTACTGCATTTTGCGTTTTGTGGTATTCGGCCTGCTCTTGTATTTGCTTGATCAGCGCTTTCCCTATCAGACCTACCCCAACTATGAATAAATTCAGCGTACGCGTGTCTGACAAAAAGAATGCTTGATGCAAAACATTCAAAGCCTTGGTCTCATCGTATCGATTGATCACCACGGATACATTCAATTCCGAAGAGCCTTGCGCAATGGCAATCGCATTGATCCCATTCTTGCCCAAAGCCTTAAATAGACGACCAGCGATACCCGGCTGGTACCGCATGTTTTCCCCTATAATAGCTATGACAGATAGATCATTCTCCACTTTCACAGGATTGATATTGTGCTTGCTGATCTCGTATTCAAATGTAGTATCCACGATAGATTTTGCAGCCACCGCATCTGCCGGCGCTACCGCAAAACTGATAGACGACTCCGAAGATCCTTGCGTAATCAGGATGATATTGATCCCCGCTTGTGCCAAAGACTGAAACAAGCGAGCCGCGATACCAGGTACGCCAAACAAACCAGAACCCGCCAAGGTCAATAATGAAATGTTGCTTATCGAAGAGATGCCCTTTACCGCCTTTCCATTTCCAGATTGCTCAGAGATATGCGTTCCTACAAAATCTGGCTCGAAGGTATTCTTTATATATATAGGTATCTTCTTTTCCATGGCAGGGACCAAAGTTGGAGGGTAGATCACCTTCGCTCCAAAGTGCGACATCTCCATCGCCTCTGCGTAAGACAAATTAGGAATCGTAAAAGCCTTTTTCACCTTACGAGGATCACTCGTCAATACCCCACTCACATCCGTCCATATTTCTATACACGACGCATCCAATGCGCTTCCTAATATAGACGCCGTATAGTCAGAACCTCCACGCCCAAGCGTAGTCGTGATATCATTTTTGTCCGACGCCACAAATCCCGTCACTATTTTTATCCCAGGATTATTCGCGTAGTACGCGGAGATTTTCTCCTGGGTCTTTATCATGTCCACCTTTGCCGAACCAAAATTTTGATCCGTCTTGATAACCTTACGGGCATCTAGATAGTGCGCATTGATTCCTTTTTGCGCCAGTGTCTTACTGATGAGATAGGAAGAATTGCGCTCTCCAAAACTGAGTACATAATCCATACTGCGCTTCGTTGCTTCTCGCACGAGAAATATTCCCTGCAGCAAACTCTTCAGATTCGCATGATTTTCTGCTTGATCCCGAATGGCCTGCTCGAGTACCGCCCCAGATAACAATGCATTTGCAGCCTCCGCATGACGCACTCGAAATGCTTCATAAGCCTCCAGATACAATTCATTACCAGCCGCCGCCAATTGACTCATTTCAATCAGAGAATCGGTCACGCCACCAAAGGCAGAAAAAACCACCGTAAACTGCTTCCCCTCCTCGTAATACTTCGTCAGAATATCGCAAAGCTGCAATATCCGTTCAGGAGTCGCCACAGAAGAACCACCAAATTTTAAAACTATCATATACTCAATTATTATAATAAGATATAGATGCAATAAATACACCAAAGCGTAGACTGATAAAAAAGCTAGTAACAGATTCGCTTTATAACTAAGTTACTTTTAAGTAGGTCCTCCGTCTACATAGTGTATAAAATACAATAGGTCTACTAGGTGTAGGGTAAACCACACATGAATAACCTCAAAAAATGTATTACTTTGCACCTAATACCATTTACGTTCGAACACATTGCACACAATGGGATTGAGGTTTGTCCACTCTAGTTCAGACAGAAACACCAAAGTTTAGCGATAATTTCGAACGTTTATGGTATGAATGCATAGGCCCTGATTCTACAAAAGGTTTGTGCAGTTTTTCAAAACAACACGCGCACATGATATTTCCGATCGGAGACGAACAAGTAAAAGGCGGATACAAGCCTATTTTCAGTTATAGCTTTATCGCCCTCAACATCATATTCTTTGTATTTCAGTATATGGACCCCAATATGCTCATCTGCGAATTCGGAGCCATACCAGCGGAGATACGAGAAGGTCGAGATTATTACACTTTGTTCACGAGCATGTTTATGCACGGCGACTTCATGCACATCGCATTCAATATGCTTTTCCTCTGGGTCTTCGCGGACAACATCGAAGCGACCATCGGC
>JALZVN010000155.1 GCA_023299965.1 Saprospiraceae bacterium
ATAGCTCTTTTGAGCTTCTTGGATTTGTAGGATTAGATCCTACAGGATTTGGTCTAAATCTAGTAACATCATTCCAACCTCCTTTAGTAGATAGAACAGCTCCTTTGGAGTTCTTAGATTTAGATACTTACAGTACGGCAGCAGTTGTTCCTTTTGGAGCAGATATGTTACCTGGAGGCATATTGGATAGCTTACCGTTTTCACCAGATTCTATTCGTATTCTAGTAGAACTTGATCAAGTTGACTTGGTTGACGCTTGGGGTACAGTTACATTACCAGGCAATACGTCATATGAGGTACTTCGTCAAAGGAGAGTCCAAATGACCGAAACAAGGCTAGAGGTGAAAGTGCCTATTCTTGATTGGCAAGACGTGACGGACCTATTTGGTGCAGCTGCAGGAGGATTTTTAGGGATGGACACAACAATTACATTAAATTATTGGGCAGAAGGTGTAAGCGAGGCGGTAGCCGTCATTACGCTTGATGACGCAGAAGAAAATGTAACTGGTTTTACTTACAAGAATTCTGAAATCATTACATCTACAGAGTCTACATCCGTTTCTGGATTCGAAAATGTATATGCTTATCCAAATCCAGCTATTGACTATGCAAAATTTGATTGTGTCAATCTAAAGCCAAACTACTATGATCTCAAGATTTTTAACATTCTTGGTCTAGAAGCATATAGTGAGAGATATTTTATCTCTGGCAACAAGATGCTCAAGGTAGACTTGAGTGACTTTAGAAAAGGGACCTATCTTTATAGCTTAGTGGATACCACTGGTAAAGTAGTAACGACTAAGAGATTAGTGGTCATCAAGCCTTAAGAAGTACTATCTCTATTCATTATTTATACTAAGTTTTGTTCCCTTTATCTTACCTATATAACCTCTATTAGGTCTCCAAACACTGTATTTACCCAATCTAGTGATCCACATACCAACCATAGAATCGAAATGATTCTTACATTCTCTGATTGAATATCTTAACGCGAGTGGTATTAACCCTCATTTTTCCATACTTTTGTGAGCATTCTCGGTTTCTATTAGTATTTAGATTCCACCCTAAGGTAAATATCATTCGATAATGAAAATTGTTATTGCTGGAGCAGGCTCGGTTGGTTACCACTTATCAAAGCTGCTGTGTATTGAAAATCAAGATATTACACTCATTGATAAAAATGAGAAAGTCTTGGAAGGGGTACAGAGTGCCTTGGATGTGATGACAGTCTGTGGCAATGCCTGTTCAAGTGAATTGCTCAAAGAATCGCAAGTAGGAGAGGCCGACCTTTTTATTGCCGTCACTACTTCCGAAGAGACTAATCTCCTTTCAGCAATATTGGCTAAGCAAAAAGGGGCAAAAACCACTATTGCGAGAGTCACCAATGATGACTTTTTATCCTCGACACAGAAAGCTTACTTCAAACAAATTGGGATTGATAAGATTTTTTCTCCCAATAAGTTAGCCGTTAATGAGATCACTAGGCTGCTAAAGAGAGCCTCGTTGACTGATATTTTCGATTTTGAAAACGGCGAGATCAGCGTGGTTGGATTTACACTAGATAATAACTCCAATCTGGTCAATAAGACAATAGCAGATATTGGGAAGAAAGATCCTAGTATTGATTATAGAGGGGTGGCTCTATTGAGAGGGCATAAGACGCTCATCCCAAGAAGAAATACCAAACTGCTCAAGGCGGATCATTTGTACTTGAGTTTGAAAAGTAAAAATTTGGATAATTTCTTACCCATGTTGGGTAAGGAAACCAAGCCGATCAACAATGTGATGATTATTGGAGACTCATTACTAGCCCTAAATACAGCCAAAGCTTTACAAGAAAGCTATTCAGTCAAGTTGATTTTGACTTCAGAAGATATAGCCAATCAGTACTTAGATGAACTCGACAATACCTTGGTCATAGTGGGAGACCCTAGTAGCAAGGATTTGCTAGAGGAAGAAGGCATGAACAACATGGACGCTTTTATCGCGCTCACGGTCAACTCTGAAGTGAACATTTTATCCAGTTTGCTTGCAGAAGAAAGCGGAGTGTATAAAACCATAGCGAAGGTAGACAACGATGTATACACCCATATTTCTCAAAACATTGGTATAGATACATTGATCAATAAAAAGATCATCGCTGCCAATAATATATTTCGATACGTTCGAAAAGGTACGGTAGAAGCTATAGCTACACTTCACGGTGTTGACGCGGAGATTATTGAGTTTCAAATATCTGATAGCAATAAAAAAACGCATTGCCCGATCGGAGACCTCAAATTACCAAAATCGAGCATCGTTGCAGGAGTCATCAGAGATGAGGAGGGTATTATTCCTAACGGAGATTTTGTCTTGACCGTCAACGATAAACTGATAGTATTCGCTTTGCCAGATTCGATCAACAAAATAGAGGAGATATTCAAATGAGAAACCTGAGTTTGAAGCCCATCATCAGCATTCTAGGGGTGATCATTTCTTGTGTTGGTTTACTGATGCTTATTCCTACTATTTACGCTCTGGTTTACGAACCAGAGATATCAGCATCTTTGATTGGAGTCACATTTTGTACCGTTATAGGAGGAGGTATATTATATAAGATCATCCCATCCGAAAAGACCAATCTCAGCAAAAGACAAAGCTATTTAGTAGTCATACTCGCATGGATAACCACTGCGATAGTTTCTGCTTTACCCTATTTCTTTAGTGATATAGGCTTCGAATGGTCTAGGGCATTTTTTGAGAGCATGTCCGGTCTGACGACTACGGGAGCTACTGTGATTGAAGACCTGACGCAGATACCACATAGTATTTTGCTATGGAGAAGCCTTACGCAGTGGCTAGGAGGTATGGGAATTATCGTTTTGACCATAGCCATATTCCCACTACTAGGGTTAGGAGGCGTAAACCTTTTTTCCGCAGAATCGCCAGGCCCGACCTCTATCAAGCTACACCCTAGGGTCAAAGAAACGGCAAAACGATTATGGCAGATCTATGTAGGGCTCACACTACTATTGACATTTCTATTATTCTTGGAGGGGATGACTTTCTTCAACGCAGTCAACCATGCTTTGACGACCATCGCTACGGGAGGCTTTTCTACCCACAACGAAAGTATGGGCTACTACGATTCACCGCTTATCCATTATACGATTATCCTATTTATGTTTTTGGCGGGTATGAACTATTCACTGATTTACCTTAGCCTCAAAGGCTCTATCAAAAAAGCCATCCAAAATGCAGAGTTGAAATCTTATTTTAGAGTGGTAATGGTGCTTGCCATTGGGATTGCTGTGCTCCTTGTTTTTCATACCGACCTCTCCTCTGAGCTTGCATTTAGGAGCTCACTATTTCATGTAGTGTCTTTGATGACTACCACGGGATATATCATATCAGACTATAGTATTTGGTATCCATTTATCACCTTCTTGTTTTTTTGCCTATTGTTTTGTGGAGCCTCATCAGGCTCTACCTCTGGTGGAATCAAAGTGGTGCGTCACCTAGTATTTGCCAAAAACACCCTGCTAGAATACAAGCGTATGCTCCACCCCAATGCTATTCTGAGGATTCGGATAGACAACGCCTTGGTCAAGCCTACGATCATCAATAACGTACTGGTATTTCTTTTGACTTACTTATTGGTATTTTTTGTGGGGACTACTTTGATGGTGTCGATCTTGCCAGAGAACTCTTTGACCTTGTTGGATGCAGCCAGTTTGGTTGCGACTTCTTTAGGTAATGTGGGACCAGCTATCGGTGGTAAGTTTGGACCAACCAATACCTTCTACGAAGTACCTACCTTAGGCAAGTACATCCTGAGTTTGATCATGCTGATCGGTCGTTTAGAGATTTTTACCGTCCTGATTATTTTCACACCCTACTTTTGGAAAGAGAATTAATAGCGGAACCCAACAGATAGTCAGCTTGATTATTACTGGGGATCATCCCGAACCTGACGGCGGGACCACGTCGTTCGCTATTATCCAGACATGGCGAAAAAGCCATTGTCAGGATACCGCTGCCACCGTTTGCTCTTTCGCTCTCCGAGCGACGCGCTTCGTCGCAAGCTCCTACGCGATCAATTTATATTATTACAATAAGATTAAGTGGCTATCCTCACATGGTACACCAAACTCAGCCCTTATATCATGTTAAATTTCAGATGGGATAAGATTTTTTGCAAGGCGGGCAA
>JALZVN010000156.1 GCA_023299965.1 Saprospiraceae bacterium
ACTAACAAAAGCAAGAAGTAAAGCAATTATGTTAATAAAACAAAATTTTGAAAAAGAATCTATTAATATACCGTTTCCCATTAGAACTATACTCTCAAAATAATAGTCTACAACTAACGACAGACGAATACAGCATATCACTTCGCTTCGCTTGCGATACGTTGGATGTCAGTCATCTGCAGGGCATAAAAATAAAACTGTAAGTGGAATTAACAATCGGAGCATGGTATAACGAAGCTGGAGTTAATTTTGATTTTTCCCATAGGATATCAAATTTTATTCGCTTAGCAATTAAAGATTCTATTATGAGCCCTTTAGGTCTGGCAGAGCTTTATCCTGATAAGTATTTACATCTGACTGTTAGCACGAAAGTTGATCAGAATACGCTTGAAGTCAAAATGGGTCAATTAAGAGAAAACTCTCAAGACATTAACTGTGGCTTATGGTTTCCGTATAATAAAATCCATAATTCTCCTAATCCGAAAAGAGAATATATCGAATGTTACATTCAATCATTACCATAAATATTTTGTAGATGGAATGTATCTGAAGTTCAAATTGCGGAAACAGCAAATAGAATCAGAGTTGAGATACTTGACAATCCAAAATATGACTTTACTAAAGAAGAATTAAGTGAAAAAAGAGAAGACAAAGAAAGAAATGACAATACACTTAGTGATATATTAGAGGATCTTAATTTGGAGTAAAAAAACGACATGCTTCATCGTGTATGTTGTCAGACTTGCTATCGCTGCGTCTGCCATATACAATTGTTACATTGGCTTCCATTAGAATAAAGTTACCGAATGAAAAGAATAAAAATAAAAAATTGGAAAAAATATACTCTAGAATTTCTATCGATTTTTATAGCGGTTATTTCGGCTTTTGCATTGAACAACTGGAATGACAACAGAAGAGATAGGGAATCTGAACAGAAAATTTTAATAGAAATATCTAATGGTCTTACAAAAGATTTGGAAGATGTAAAAAGTAATAAATACGGGCACGAAATTGGAATTAAATCTGTTGATTTTTTTAAGGATTTACTAATTCAAAAAGACACCATTTCTAAAGATACGCTTTTAAAATATTACTTTTGCTTGACGCGTGACTTCTTTTCTATTCAGAATACATCAGGCTATGAAACTTTAAAATCAAAAGGTTTAGAAATAATTAAAAACGACTCTTTGAGAAGTAAAATAATCACTCTATATGAAAATGACTATGTCGTTCTTAGGAAATTTGAGGAGGAATATAACGAAACTCAATTTCATGAAAATTATTTTCAAGATATAAATCATATTCTTGCACCTAATTTTGAATTTGATGAAACGAAATCTTTAAAACAAATACATCTACCTTTAAAAATATCTGAAATAGATGAAAAGATTTTTCTAACTTATTTATGGAGGATTAAGACTAACAGAATGCAGGTTTTACAATATTACAAATTGGTTGAAAATAGAATTGTTGATTTGGATAAAGAAATTAAAACTGAAATGAAACGGTAACCAACAAAGTATAAAAACAATCGCGATATAATCCCTAGAACCAAAATAACTAAGGTAGAAAATAAAGACGGTATCTCTTTAAAAAGAAAATACAGTTGAAATAATTGAATTATTGTACTTCACAGAAACATGAAAGATTATTACGGATTATTAGGACTCGACCAGAAAGCTACTAAGACAGATATAAAGAAAAGTTATCGGCTACTAGCAAACAAATTTCATCCTGATAAAAACAGCGACCCTAGTGCCGAGGGTAAATTTATAGCCATCACTGAAGCTTACGATACTCTTAGCAATCGCAAAAGCAGAGCAGCGTATGATTTACTAAGGTGGCAAGCATTGAAAAACAAGCAAGCTCATCAAGAGTCGCATACGATATTTGTTCCACCTCGAGAGAGTACACGTTCCCGAAGAAATAAAGCGCAGCAAAAAAGAAGTATAAAATATCACCAAGCTAAAGACGAAATCAAAAAGAAATTATTACTTACTTTCGAAAGCCTATACATCTTTAGTCGATATATTTTTTCTATTTTAGCTATGACTCTAATAGTAGTCATTCTAAAAGGAGCATTGACGGAGCTTTTATATGGATCTAGATCAAGTATTGGTATTGTCATCGGTCTTTTCTTTTTTGTAGTTCTTCTTTTTTGGGGTGTGATGAAGATTACTTTACATAGTATTTCTGAAATCAAAAAAGACATGGCATTTTTTTCCATTTACTTCAAGATCACACACAAAAAAGCGGTCCAATTTGTAGTTCCAGTTTTCGTTCTTGCCTTGATTGTCTATCTATTAATTTTACAAGCCTATCGATAATAGTTTGACTGGGATTCCCTACGGGTCGGCATGAACGCTTGCGCGATACCTTATACCATTTTAAATTTCAAATGGTATTACTTACTTCTTGACTGTAAACGAATAGGATATCCCTATACTGCGTCGATCATCGTTCGATTAACTAAGGCTAAGCTCCTTCTTCTGAGCTTGTCTAAATGCTTACTATTCTATTCTATTTTCAACTCAAGAAACAGTTAATAGAGATAGCCTACAAATGGTATTACAGTCTGCTAACGGAGATGTTAAGCTTTTAGCATAAGGGCACCTCTATTAACCCCATTCATTGGCTAAAATGAAATTCTTCCAGAATTTCCGCAAATTTAACCTTTGACATACTTCATTATTCTTTAGTCATTTAGCTAAGGCTAAATTCCCTCAGTCTAGTCTTGTCTGTCAAATTTAAATTTGATTTTAGCCTAATTCAGAGGTAAATAGAGGTACCCATAAGCAAAAACGCTGCTAACGAATGGCTGGACTACATTTTAATAATCAGTCTTGCCATTTTCTGTGAGGGATAGGAATGATGCGATCCCGATTTTTTCTTCGGGAGAAGCAGACTCAGCTTTTTCTGCTGGGGCCGTAGCGAACGCGAAGTCATGGATAGCCCGACTCCTATGCAGCCTTAGCGAAATAGGAGGCACAGCCAAATAAATAATAAATTGATTTCTAGTACGTAACACATATGCAGTGTCGTTACTATATTTGTTATTCTTTGACTAAATTATAGTCAACGCTTCTTGGCCTATTTTTTGCAATATAGAATATTGTAACCTTACTAAAAAACCTATATGCCTAGAATACTGTGTGTTCTGCCTTTCCTGTTATTGTCCTATGCTGCATTTGCTCAAGTGTATGACGATTTTATCGGCGCTGGTCAACAAACT
>JALZVN010000157.1 GCA_023299965.1 Saprospiraceae bacterium
CCCCAAGAGCTATTAAGGAAAAGCCCCCATTTGGAGCACCCAATGCTCCTGTGGCATTTCCTACCCCTTGATTAGTTTGACCTACAGCAAATGCATCTGTACAAATAAGTTTTGGACAATTATCCATTGCTAGTATTTCTTCAGCATCTGGGATCTCATCGCAATTTACTGTGGTATTTTGTGGAGCATTTACAAAAATAGGAGGCTCCGTATCATTTACCTCAATAGTATATGAACAAAGACTAGTATTGCCGCAAATATCAGCAATAGAGTAAGTCCTTGTTATAGTTTCTGGACAAGTTGCATTGTCTGATACATCTCCTACATGCGTAAGGGAAGAGGTATCTAATTCGCATTTATCTACTGCGAAACCACCATCAGCCATAAATTGAGCATAGTTTGTATAAATTCCAATCTCATCAGCACTGCATACAGCCTCTATATTTGGTGGGCAATTTATCATAGGTGCCTCTATATCAAAGCGACTAACAGTTTGAACACAAGATCCTGTATTGCCACAAAGATCTTCTATAGTATATGTAATGCTTATAACTTCTGGACACTTATCTGTAGAAGTATCGATTGTAAATGCAAAGGAAATGGTATCTAGACCTTTATCATCACTTATAGTACCACCAGCGGCTAAAAACTCATCTAAGTTTGCGTATACAACAAGTGCATCACCACAGTTAATATCCATATCTAATGGACAACTCATTAATGGAGGTCTATCATCCCCGCCTTGCAAAATTACCTCTGTACATGTAGTAGTACAACTATTATCATCTGTAACTGTAATGGTATAGGTACCTGCTCCTAGATTTGTAAATACACCTGTATTATTGGTTTCACTACCTAAAGTGAATAAATATGCACCACTACCTCCTGTAGCCGCTACAGTAAATGCACCATTACTCAAACCAACACACGATTCATCTGCAAAACCATCTAGCACACATCCTAGTGGCACTGGATCAGTCAAGGTTATTTCTCTGCACACCGTTGTACATCCAGTTGCATCTGTTACGGTCACATCATATGTTCCTTCATCAAGATTCTGGAAAAGTCCTGTAGTGTTTACTTCATTACCGATATCATATGAAAATTCGGTACCACATCCTACAGCACTGAGCTGAACCATTCCATCAGCTTCATTTGCACAACTAGGATTGATCCGGCTATCGATTTCACATTTCACTGCGTTTTCCCAAACATTTATGCTATGAATACATAATGCAGTATTTCCGCAAAGATCAGATATGCTATATGTTCGCTCATAGGTCTGAGGACAGTTGTTTATTAAGACGGTTTCCCCAACTAACACTAACGTGTTCTCATTAATAAAACAGTTATCTGTTGCAAATCCACCAGCAGAAGTAAATTCATTAAAATTCTGAAATGGAGCCACATCTCTTATAAAACAATCACCAATTGTCGTAGGTGGACAGAACAACTCCGGTGGTATTTGATCATGGACTTCAAGTATTTGATTACAAGTAGAAACGTTTCCGCATAAATCCGATATTTGATAAGTTCTTGTAATGGTCTGTGGACATCTGTCAGTGCTTACTAATTCTTGAATTAATAAGAAAGAGGCTTTATCAATACCACAATTATCAGTAGCACTTCCTCCAGCATTTTCAAACGAAGCAAAATCTACGTACGGTGAACTTTCAGATGAACTACATTCAGCGCTTTGGGCTGGAGGGCAATTTATGACAGGTGCAATATCATCATCTACAGTTATTACATGATTACATGTTTCTTCATTACCGCACGCATCTAAGATTCTATATACTCTTGTGATTACCTCTGGACAAGTAAAGTTATTGCTCGTCTCAGAAATCATATCAAAACTTGATTCTATTAGTTCACAATTATCTAAAATTTGACCACCAGCAGTTATGAATTCTGCAATATTTGCAAATGGCGGTACATCATCCAATAAACAGTCTGTAAATACTGGAGCAGGACACAAGATGTTTGGATTTTCATTATCTTGGATTCTTATTTCTTGTGTACATCTTGCAGAATTTCCACATTCATCTCTAATTTCATAAGTTCTTTCTATTATTTCTGGACATACTCCATTATCGGATTGTTCATCTATCAGCTGAAAAGATAAATCATCAATTCTACAATTGTCAGATACATTTCCTCCTGCAAAAGTAAACTCTGTCAAATCAGAATAGGGTGGACGTTCATTAAGCTCACAAGTTGCTAGTATCAAATTAGGACAAGTAATTAATGGATCTTCTGTATCATCAATTACTATTTCATGTTCAATAATAGTGGTATTGCCACATAAATCCGCTATTGAATAACTACGAATAACAGTTTCTGCGCAAGAACCAGTTGATGTTTCACCTATTAAATTAAATTCTATCGGATCAATTCCACAATTATCAGTAGCTGTTCCTCCTGCATTCACATATGCATTGAAGTTACCAAAAGCCGGTACTTCATCGATTGCACAAACGGCGCTTTCTGGATTTGGATTGGTGGCCTGAGGATCTGTATCATCCTGGATGGTGATGGTTTGTTCGCATGTGGACTCATTTCCACATTCATCACTTACCCCATATGTTCTAGTTATTATTTCAGGACATACTAGTCCATTGGATTCTTCAGAAACTAACCGGAAAGTACTAGGATCCAAATTACAATCGTCACTTGCTGTTCCTCCTGCGGCTACAAATTCATTAAAGTTAGAATAGGGGAGTATTTCAGAAATATCACAATTTGCGGTAAGCCCTGTCGGACATGTAATCGTTGGATTTTGGCCACAAACAAAAAATTCAAGACATACTGGTTGGGTGAACCCTACCTGATCAGCTACCTGAACGGTAATATTATCTAATCCGGTATATCCATCCAATCCGGTATATTCAAAACATAAACTATTCGGAAATATTTTTAAGCCTCCAGTATTTGAAGATTGAATAATATTTTGAATAATATTTCCTCCAGAGCACGATGCAGCATCCAAGCAATGATCAAATGGTAGACCGGAACATACTGTATCTACAAAATATTCAAATGTCGGTAAATTTGATTCAGGATCGAATACATTTATCTGATCATTAAAACTTGTCAAGTATCCAAAAGTTCCTCCACCTCCATTTCCAACAAAGTGAGAAGCCGTAAAATTCTCATTACTCTGAATAATATTGGTATTCGCTAAGTCTCCATCCAAGAATCTAACCACAGACCATCCAGGCAACCCTGGCACAGACTCCGCTGTAGAAATTGTAGTATAGGGAACACCATTCAAGGTCAAACTTGCTAGACCAGTATTGGGTATAATTACGGTAGCAATATTTCTATCTGATTCTGGAAATTCCGTAAACTCAACAAAACTATCTCCACGACATCCATCAATCGGGGCCGCCAATGCCATACCTAACTCACCATTGTTCTGTAAAGAACCATGTTGATAGACATAAGCTGGAATTGAGGTTTCGATTAGGTGTGAACTACCATTTGGTCCAGGCATCCTAAATTCATAATATTCACCAGGATTGGTAATAGTTGCTACAGCAACTGGATTACCATTAATAAATATCTCTGTGTTGGAAGATACAGCAACAATGGTCGCATAATTATGCCTTCCTGGATTGCCTGTTTCTTCACCTCTTGTGACTACATACTGAGTACCCACCACACAAGTTGGCACCAGTTGATCTATCCCAGAATCTCTACCACTGCCATCACATTTTCTATTGTGATTCGATCCACTTACGACCGCTATAGGTCTAGTCGCGGTGATCAGCGCTCCGGATACAGTTTCATTGGTAAAGTTATCTCTTATCAAATAAGTCTCACCCGCATCTAATGTTATTCCATGAGGGGAAGTAATGCCTTGCATATCAATATCAAAATCAAATGTTACTACTGTATTATCTTCGACAGCCATAACTGAGATAAAATGGGCTTCTTCATCCCAAGCTGGACCTCGATTACATAAATCGGATTGACTTCCTGCTCTAAATCTCTGCCCCAAAGCCTGTTCACCTTTTATAGTTATCATCGCTTTGTTGAGATCTGCAGCTAACCTATATACTATTTGGATTGGTTGATCTGATTCTATGATCAATCCTACATTTGATTCGATATTATTATTATTGGTAGTAGCTAATATGTTTTGTGTTAAATCTACAATTAAAGGGGTTCCTTGATTCACTGTAAAATTATTATTGTATGTAGTACCATCTGCTGTTCGTATGTTCAAGTCAGCCGTACCAAAGGAGGTCGTAATAGCCAAACTAACGGGTTCATCAAAATTACTACGGAAAAAACGTCGATTTCGCCAGATCGGGGGAATGAAATAAAATTGATTGGCATTACAATCCAAATTAAATGAAGGAACA
>JALZVN010000158.1 GCA_023299965.1 Saprospiraceae bacterium
GATATGGTCGATAAGATGAATCGACTTGAAAATATCAAGCTAAAACCAGATACAGATTATTCTGGATTTGATTCTCTCTCTGCAGAAGCTAGAGAAAAGCTAAATGCTATCCAACCAAGAACTTTAGGACAAGCGAGTAGAATAAGTGGAGTGTCGCCATCAGACGTATCGGTATTGATGGTATATATGGGTAGATGATTGACTTTGGTTTGGGGCTGCCCATCGATGTACCATCGAGGTCGGGTCATCCGTTCATACCGACGAAAAGTCGATACCACTACTACCCCTCATCCATTCTAGGCTCCCTGCAAAAGCAGGATCGCGCGGGTGATTTTCGATACTGTGTTTTTTAGTAAAAGGAATTTTTAAAGACGATGATGCGGTATGAAATGCTAAAAAAGGGACTAGTATGTGGTGGAAAGATACGACTGCGATATAGCGCAATGACACTCAAGTATCTTGTATAGAACTGATAGAGCGTCCTGCAAAAATCATCGAACCGTCCTAAGGAATTAAAGGCACGATTTCGTCTGCATAGAAGTCCGGACCCAAAACGGTAAATCTCCTATTGTTTGAGCAGTCTTGAGCTTGAAAGTTGTTGTTCACAGCACTTAATCGATCAAAGCTAGATTCTCGACTAATAGCCCATTGAGAGTCTGTTGCAAGGATAGGTAAGAAAGCATTGATCCCATCCGTTCTGAAAGTAGAACTTTTACAAATCAAGTCCATCGCAAGTCCATCCACTTCGGCGACTGCTGCAGGATTAAATGTGAGATCTTCATGAATATCTATGCCTATTTGCAATGCCATTTCTGGGTCAGCATTTGCTATGAGATCTTCTAGCACGATGCTATTTTCTATATTAGAAAGAAGATTGTCTAGGTATACCTCTCTTGAGTTGATCAGCGAATTTTCAAAACAGAACAGATAAAACAATTCGTACTCTTGACGAAAAGTCTTCAGCATGCCAGTAGAAATGAAGTGATGACCTCCAGGCAAAGTAAACGCAGTCTGGTTTTCATCTTCTATTATAGCTATATTCCAATTTCGAGATTTTGTCCAGCCATCTCCTCTGATGATAGTGAAAGACTGTGCATGCAGGTTCTCTACAAATTCGTATAAGGCTATGTTTTCTTCTCTAGCAAGGATGTTGAAAGGGGTGTTGTCGCTAACTAAAGCTCTCCAAATTTGGTCACCAAGGACTTCTTGTTCAATCTTGAGAAATTGCTCACTACCAACTACGGAGTCGTTTACGCGATTATTACAAGACATTAGAAAGGCTAAAGTCACTAGACAAAGCAGTGGCATCAGGGCTAAACTACGCCAGGAAGGTTGCGATATGTTTGTGTTTGAGCGAATAGTATTCTATCTATTTAACCAAATCAATAAGCTAAAGTAAAAAAGGTAGGCAAACTTTAACTCATAATTATAAAACCATTTAATCGATGAAATAGTTCGTTATGCTCATCCAAAATAGCAGTATTTGGTGTTAAGCATATATTTTAGCTATATCATTCTGATATTTCTTGGTTATGACACGTCTTTTCAACTTAAGTGTTGGAGTAAGCTCTGCATCACTCCCATCTTCTTTATTTGGATCCCATGTAGTGGCCAGAAGAGCAAATTTCTTGATTTGCTCAATATGACTAAAATCGGGATTAGCTTTGTCAATTATTTCCTGATACTTACTGATGACATGTTTAGATTGGATGACTTCATCAAAACTAGTCCATGGAATGCTGCAATCCTTACAGAAATTCTTTAATGCATCTGGTGATGGAACGATCAAGGCAGATACAAATTTTTGCTTGTCACCCACGACCATTACTTGTTCTACTAAGAAGTCTTCTTTGAGCTTACTTTCTATAGGTGCTGGTGCTACATATTTTCCACCAGATGTTTTAAGCAATTCTTTTTTACGGTCAGTAATTTTTAGATGATTATGTCCATTTGTATCCGTGACAAATTTTCCAATATCTCCTGTACAAAACCATGTTTTGCCATCGATTTCCTTCATTACCTCTGCTGTCTTCTCCGGCTTATTGTAGTAGCCCATCATGATGTTTTTACCACGAGCCAATATTTCTCCTTCGCCTTCAAGATATTCTCCCTCAGAAGCATCTATTAGAATTTCAACTCCTTTCAGGGCTGGTCCGACAGTTCCTATTTTGGATTGATTATTTATAAAGCGTCCCATAGTCAGCCCCGGGGAGGTTTCTGTCAGTCCATAGCCTTCTCTTACCGGAATACCTGCTCCAGAAAACACCCTTAGCATTTTAGCAGGGCAAGGTGCGGCACCTGTAAGAATACCTTCTACATTTCCACCAAGTGCTTCTCTCCATTTTGAGAAAATCAATTTGTCAGCAATACTTCTCTTTATGCCTGATAACCCTCCGTAGGTATCGTTGTATTCATAGTCGTCGGTCATGCCAAGCGCCCAGAAAAAGAGCTTCTTTTTTGCACCTTCTAGTTCAAGACCTTTGTTGTATATTTTTTCATATACCTTTTCCAGTAGCCTGGGGACAGTAGTGAAGAAGTGAGGCTTTATTTTTCTTAGATCTCCATCCTCTCCTCCTAGATTGTCTGTGCCTGTAAATACAATGGAGATGCCGAGGTATATATAGGTAAGTGCTGCTGTGCGCTCAAAAATATGGCAAATGGGCAAAAAGCTTAAAGCAGTTTTCCCGCTCGCAATGGGCAATATTTCTTTTACGCCAAAAGCATTGTTTACGATATTGGAGTGAGATAGCATTACTCCTTTCGGGTTTCCGGTTGTGCCGGAGGTATAAATTATAGTAGCAAGTTCGTCTGATTTGATGGAATCTGCTATTTCCTTTACTTTATCTGCCCCTTCATCAGTCCATATTTCTTCCCAGTAAGGACGACCGTCTTGCTTATCAAATGTATAGGTCTTTATGTAGGTGCTTATTTGAGGAGCTGCGGTTTCTACCTTATCATAAAGATCATTGTCCCCCACAAAAGCATAACTAATTCCGGCATCATTAAAAATGTATTCATATTCTTTAGAGCTAATGGTTGGATAGATAGGAACCACAATGCCTCCAATCTGCTGGATGGCTAAATCCATGATTAGCCATTCTGGTCTGTTCTTGTATGCTATTAAACCAATCTTCTCATTCCTTTTAATGCCTAGGCTGAGCAGTCCTCTGCTACACTTTTGTACAGCATCATATACTTCTTGAGTGCTATAGTAAGTCCATTTTCCTTGATGATGATGCCCTATAGATTTTTCAAGCGGGCTATTCTGAAGTTGGTATGATATGAAGTCAAATATTCGAGTGGGTTCCATTTTGTTTTAATGTTTTAAAGTAAACAATCAAGAGGGCGTTAGGAGCTAGATTGCAGTCATTAAGCCTTAGCTAAATGACTGAAAGGTAACACTGTAGGCCAAAGATTAAATGTATAGAAATTCTGGAAGAATTTCTATTTTAACCAATGAAAGGGCTTGGTAAAGTGTCTAAAATATCAATTATTTGTAAAGTAAATAAAAAAACCCACAAGATCGGGTATTTGATCATGTGGGTTGATATTATGTAATTCAATTGCTCTTTTGACTAGTCCTTTACTTGCAGCAACTCACTTGCTTTTTTTGAGCCCAGCTGCGCAGCTTCTTTCCAGTCTTTTTTATATCCAGATTTTCCTATTTGCTTTCTCGCTATCCCGCGATACAAAAGAAAATCAGGGTCTATTTCGGTATTCTTTTTTTCAAGATCTTCAACAGATTTATTGAAGATTTCCAAAGCTTGTTGAGAGTCCCCGACTTCTAGAAGCATTTTGCCATAGTTGAAAGTGGCCCATCCATTGTGCTTGTAGTTCGGATCATCTTCATTAAAGTGACGGTTGCAGAAGGCTTTTAAGTCACCAAGGGTTTCAGCATGTTGCTTCAGCTCCATATGGCAAAGTACTCTCATTCTTCTAGCTTGCCAGTATATAGGCATTAGAGGTATTGAGTTTTTTACACCGCTAGTAAGGTGAATCAAAGCACTATTGTAGTCCTTTTCAATCATCTTGATTTTTGCAAGACCTACATATGGTTCAGGAATGTTTGGATTGATAGCAGAACTCTTATTGAAGTCAGTCTCTGCACCCTCAAAATCCTCTAATTGCAATTTTACATAGCCTCTCTTTTCGTATGCATAGGCATGTCTTTCATATTTGGCGATGGCTTTATCAAAAGAAGAGATGGCCTCTTTTTCCTTTCCTTCCGTTAGTTGAGTTCTTCCTCTCAAGAAAGCTTGAACGGCAACTTTATCGCATTTTGGTTCTATGGTTGAGGATCTTTGGATCACTCCATCTTGTACCATCCATACTTTGATTCTACCTGCCAAGGCAAATTGAGCCAAGTATTCCAATGAGTCGAGAGTGTTTTTCCAGATCTTATTTGTACTAGTAGTTACCGTCCGAGGTATCCGGACCATAAAGTCTTCCGGGACAAAAGCTACTTCATAATCTACAAACAGATCAGCTTTATAGTAATTCTCAACCCTGTGTTCAAACATCTTGAACACTTTATCATAAGTTTTCTGACTTCCAAATTCTAGAGATCCAGAAACAATTGTTTTAAATTCTTCCATATTGCTTAACTATAAGGGGCTGTCTTTTTCGTCGCAGATGCCCGATTACTTTGCAACTAACGTTCAGCTAATTACATTTAAAAGTGTTCCTATTGATACGGGAGTGTGAGAAAACCTATAAACAAACGAATTGTCAAGATGAATTCTTGTGTGATATTTGGGACTGTAATGAGTTTTTTCGCTTTACTACTACGTACAAATTTGGATAAAATTCCCCATTATTCCTAATTAATTTGGCTTAAAACAGCAAAAAACACGTGATTTAATGATAGATATTACATTTTAATCATATTTATTAAAATTTTAATGTGTATTTTTCTCCATAAACAAAACTTAATACTGCCAAAGATTCAAAAGTGAAATAAAATATTGTCAGGAAAGGTCTACAGAACCTCTTTGTATAAAGGCTTTCTTGTCACAAGAAGACACCTACGAAATGCAAATCTGACGCTAAACAAAAAATCTGGGGAAGGCTTTATACATATGTTTTAGGCCCATACCTTACAGCCCTCTGTACAGTTTGTGCAGATATCTATTTGGTCTCTACCTTTTAGTAGGTCAGAACGAAATTTTTGATACGCTTCTCCTTGCCAAAGAGTGGCAAAGGAAGTCTCTTTTAGATCACCTAGTTTATGTGTTGCATCCTTATCAAAACAGCAGGGCACA
>JALZVN010000159.1 GCA_023299965.1 Saprospiraceae bacterium
ACCTAGCACCTAGCACCTAGCACCTAGCACCTAGCACCTAGCACCTAGCACCTAGCACCTAGCACCTAGCACCTAGCACCTAGCACCTAGCACCTAGCATCTAGCTATTTTTTCGCTTCTTGCTTTATATAAGCGCGTAAATCCTCCATTTGTTGATCCGTCATCTTTTCTAGGGTGTACTGCGGCATATAAGCTTTCTTGCCAGGATGGGTTGGTGTGCCGTATCGAGCTACTTGATAAATAGAAGAGTGGCTATAAGAGTCAACGTGATTGTCCAGATACTTGAATGAGTATTTAGAGTTATCTAAATTGACAAAAGAGTAGCGTCCATCTTTATGGCAGTGTAGACAGCCAAGTTCGTAAATATTTTTTCCATTTTCAGGTACGCCTTGCAATCCGTATCCTTCCGCAAAACTACTCGGTGGAGTGGTAAAAGTAGCCGGCGAATGATCCATATATTTTGATTTGATAAGAGAAATCGCTTCTGCAGATTTGTTCTTATCCACTAATGCCTGATCTATCAACTGGAGATCGCTTCCGTCCAGTTGAAGGTCTTCGATTTCTAGCCCTAATGTCCAAAGGTAGGAGAGGAGAGCCTCTATTTCCCAGTTTTTTAGCTTACGTCCTTGAGCACATTCTATGGCACACAACTGTATGGCTTCTCTGAGGTTGTTACGTGCTACATTGACAAGGTCACCGTATTTTTTGTAGTAGTCTCCGTTGTAAAATGAAGTTCTATTAATTGCACCATACATGGGGCTTCCTTGCAAAAAGGGCATTTGATTTTGAGTGGCGTAATCTAGACGTACTTGAGCATCATTTTGACTCAAATCGTTAAACTCCTTTTCTACATTATGGCATGAGGTACAGACAAAGTGCTTACTCAGTCTTTTAACTTTTTTGCCACTTTCTTTGGTTGCAAATCCCTCGTGAAATAATTGACGTCCAAGTTCAATACTCTTTTTACTCGGGTAGCGCAAAAAGTGATTGGGTTCTTCATCTCCTAACTTGTAGAGTATTTCACTTACCTTTTCGGTAGGTTTTACTTTTTTACTGGATGTCGAAGTAGGTAAAAAAGCGATACCTAGTATGAAGAAACTAAAAAATACAGTTATGAATATTTTCAAAACGATCTGGGATTAAAGGTTGAACAATCTTGAAATAGTAAAACCAATTCGGAATTCACCATCCGCCCAATTGGTAGTTGTGTTTGGGATAAAATCAGTAGTAGCTAGTCCAGTAGCATTGGTAAAGTTGACCTGAAATACGTGTCCTCCAGTATCAAATTCAAATCCGAATCCAAAAGGCACATGAAAGTCATTAGCCAATTCCTCAGTATCTCTAAAGTTGAACGTACTATCAAATATAAGCGCAAATCCTCTGTTGAATTGTAACTTAGCTTGCAGACCGATATTGAAAAATGTATTTACGTCAACGTTATCTACTACATTTCTATGGAGTATTCCTGGACTCAACTGAATCGTGAAGTTATTTTTTATAACTGTTGATACAAGGAGTTGAGAGGAGTATATGAAACGGTGCGCGAAGTTTTCAAAAAACAAAATTGAGTTTGGATTTGTCGATCTTGGCAATGTACTTACGCTTGACTCTCCAACGATGGTAACGCTAAAAGGATTTCCACCTACTTTTTGACGAGCGAGTCTATATTTTACACTGGTGTTGATAAGTCTTGATAGCGTACCGACACCCTTGGTACGGTTCAATCCAACTGTTAGATTGTCCGTTACACCATAGTCGGCTCCGATCAACACATCTGCGGCAGTCTCTAAGCCATAAAAATTGGGCCAACCTCCACGATCACCAGCAAAATCTCCAAATCTATGTGAAATTCTGACATCCAATTTTCGAGCGGGTAAGGTCTCTACAGAATGCGTATTGATCACTCGAGTGTCCTTAAAGGACTGCACTAATCCCTCTTGAGCATGAGAGGAGAAAAAGAAACTACTCAGTAATATAAAAGTGATGTAAAGTTTACGGTTTTTCATTTATTCTTCTTTAGGTGTTTTATTCCATTTGTAGTATAAAAAGGCGTGCAAGATTTTAGATAGAACTGATCAAAGTCTAGGCGAAAAGCGCAGTAATAGCCTTAGCTATTAGGTCCCGATAGCTATCGGGATTTAACGAAGAGCTTGATTATTTCTATCAAAATATATGCGTTATTTTAAACTTCAAATGGTATTATTCCGGGTAGCCATTGTCTATCCAACATGTAATTATCTCTAATTCTGTTTCCGTTAATTCTTTTGGTGCACCATTATTTGACCATTCAGGAGGCATCCCTAGCAAAGGGTCATCCTTTTGGTCAATTGTTGTTCTTCTAAAAGAACCATCCTCTATAAAAGGTATAATGTTTTCATATGTAGTATATACACCAGGACCATCCCCTCCATTGACATGACAACCTCCTAAAGCGCAACCTCGATCTATGATGGGTTTGACAGTAGTGGCATAAGTAGCTTCCACATCAAGACAATCATTTGATAAATCGATTTCAGGCGTTTTATCTGATGAGCAAGACAACCAGTTTAGACTGATTGCTGTTATTAATATAATCGAAAAGGATGTAATGGATATTTTCATGGTTGTTTAATAAGGTAAAACGTCAAAAATCGGGGTATCTATTCCTGATTATGCAATATTAAGCTAAAATCAGGGCAAAATTAGTCGTTCATTTCGTATTTTTGTAATCAATATTCAAAATAAATATAAATATGTACCCAGCAGAAATGGTTGCTCCATACGCAAAAGACCTTACGGACTACGGATTTAGAGGCTTAACCAGTGCTTCAGAAGTAGAAGAAGTGGTTAATACTCAAGGAACTGTGCTTGTAGTAGTAAACTCAGTTTGTGGATGTGCTGCCGCAAATTGTAGACCTGCCGCAAAATTATCTATTCAAGGTGATAAGAAGCCTGATGTATTGTCTACTGTGTTTGCAGGATTTGATACAGAAGCAGTAAATAAAGCTAGAGAATTAATGCTTCCCTATCCTCCTTCTTCACCATCTATTGCTTTATTCAAAGATGGAAAGATTGTTCATATGATAGAGCGTCATGAAATAGAAGGTAGAACTGCTCAAATGATCGCCGAAAATTTAAGTGATGCTTATAGCAAGCACTGCTAATAGAATAATTAGATTTTAATGAAAAAAGCTTGTTAGATGTAGGTCTAGCAAGCTTTTTTATTTTTTTGATCGAGGCAGCAAACGCAATGATAGTCTTGTTTATCATTAGCATTCTTGACCTGCGTATGCCGTCAGGCGCAGAGATCAGTCAATTGTACCTAAATACTTGCGTAAATCTATAGTTCAATTGGTGTTAAACCATGTTTACTCTCATCCCTCTTAGTTGCTGATCCGTATTTTGTATTGCTACTTTTATTTGATTTATAAAATCCTCTAGGTTAGGTCTTGGATAAGAGATAATGTCATTCAACAATTCGTTTTCTAAAGCAATTGCCGTGCTGTATAGTGGTGCATACCCCATAGATAATAACGGAGCTTTTAGATTCTTAATAGTTAAACCCATTTCGATATGATTTAGGTCTTCCATTGACTTCTCGATCGCCTCTATACTATCTGCACACTTATCCATAAATAAGAGATAGTTTTCTGCTTGTTTGAGATCTTGCTCATTTTTACCCGTGATATAGGTATCTCTAACTATTATTTCTTTTGTTGATCGTGATTGTGGTGCATCCATGATATAATTAATTTGCTAGGAAGATGCACTTAGATCGGGTCACATACCTTTAAGGAATCTGCGTTATTGTGACAGTGTTGTAAAGAAGATGTGGGTCTTTATTTTTTAATATGAATGGCAGCTTGGTAGCTTTATTTATTTTTTAGTCCTCAACTCATAGAAATTATGCTTTAGCAGGAGGATTCTTGTGATATGAAACGCAAGGTTTTGTGAATGAAAAGCCAAGGTAAAATAGTGCTAACCAGTACTAATGCTAAAAATATTCTAACTCGGATAAAGCTTTCTTCGCTTCCGTCAGGTAAGAAATTTCTCTAGCATTGAGGAAGATTAAAGTTTTTCATTTTTGCTGTATTTCAGCTTAGAAGATATACCATTTTACAAATAGATATTAGACTCTTTTAATAAAATAACTAATTATGTTGGCAATTTCTAAAAACATATAGCAAACAAACTATTTGAATTGGTCCTTAAGGAGATACACGCACTAATTGCCAACTATCGTCTTCTTTTTTAGTGTACCGCAATCTATCATGCAGTCGACTCCGACGACCTTGCCAGAACTCAATCATATTAGGTATTACCTTATAGCCTCCCCAATGAGGTGGTTTAGGAAGGACCTCTACACCTTGATATTGCTCATCTAATGCCTTCTTTGATTGTTCTAATATACCTCTTCCAGTAATGATTTTGCTTTGCTCAGAAACCCAAGCGCCAATCTGACTAGATTTTGGTCTAGATTGAAAATAAGTCGTTGCTCTTTCAGCGTCGATTTTTTCGACACTTCCTTCCATTCTTACTTGTCTTTGGAGATCTAGCCAGTTAAAATTCAAAGCGACAATAGGGGAGTGCTTGATGTGTACTGCTTTATCAGAATTATAGTTGGTGTAAAAGATTATACCATTGGGATCTATCTCTTTTACTAAGACGACACGCGAGCTAGGAGTACCATTTTCAGTAGTGGTAGACAAGACCATTGCATTGGGTTCCTTTTGCTTATGTTCAATAGCGTCGTTCATCCAGATTTTGAATTGCTCGATAGGATCAGGTAGTACATTGCTTTCTAACATCTCTCCCAATTCGTAATTTTCTCTTAATCCGTGTAGTTTAGCCATGCTGCAAGATATCTAAGAATTTATAATAAAAAAAGCCCTGTCAATAAAATCGACAGGGACCTAAACAAAAAACAAACACTATGAACAAACACTAAGTCTTAATACAAATTTATTTTAGACAGATTGGATAGAATATATACTATCGATGTCAGGGAGGGAATAATCTAGTAGGGGCAAAAAAAAATCCCCCAGTAGTTCCGGGGGACAAAACAAAAAACAAAAACTATGAACAAACACTCACCCTGAGCGATTTGAGAAGATTTTAAACCTTTCTCAAAGGCTTCATAATTAATTTCTTTAGGTTATTTCGTTGTATGCTTAACTAAATGCAAACGCAGTGCCAAGATGTACTTAACACTGCATTTGAAATGATTTTTTTGATATATTATTTTAACCTATTCATTTACTTGTTTTTGCTATTTCAGTTTCTCTATCTATTTCAGATGGAAAAAACAATGAGATAATGAATTTAATGAATAGAGAAAAACGATACTCTAACCAATACATTACGGGTATAACAACTAAGGTCAAGAAGGTAGCGAATACTAGTCCGTAGATAACTGTCCAAGCCATCGGTCCCCACATCGCTGTATTGTCCCCACCTATTGAGTAGTTTGGATTGAGTTCTGATATGATAGTGAAGAAGTTGATATTGATACCCATTGCCAATGGTATCAGACCCAAGACCGTTGTTATAGCCGTTAGTAATACCGGTCGAAGTCGGGTAGCCCCTCCTTGTATGATAGCATTTTTTACTACTTCTTTTTCTAGCTCCGATCTTTTCGTCAAGCCTTTTTCTTCCAATGCTTTGTTAATTAAGACATTGATATAATCAATCAGTACAATAGCATTGTTAACTACGATTCCGGCCAAGGAAATAATTCCTACACCAGTGAAAATAACACTAATCGTCTTACCCGTAATAATGTACCCAAGGAAAACACCTATAGTAGACAATATGATAGATAGTACTATGATGACTGGTTGTGTCACAGAGTTGAATTGTGTGACCAAGATGATGAATATGACAAAAACGGCGATCAACATAGCAAACATCAAAAAGGCTAAATCTTCTGCCTGTTGTTGTTGCTCTCCAGTGAATTCATAAGTGAGACCCTTGGGCAAGTCATAGTCTTCCATTGCCGTTTTTAATTCTTCTACTATCTCATTGGCGTTATATCCGTCGAGTACGTTAGAATAGACGGTTACCATTCTATCCATATTCTTTCTCTTTATACTACTATAGGTACTCGTAAATTCTGTCTTAGCTACAGCAGAAATAGGGACCTGCATAATGCGACCATTAGACTGACTTCTAAAAGTCACCGATTGATTCATCAAATCATTTACATTGTTGCGGTACTTTGGATCAAGACGCACAAAAATATCATACTCGTCTTCTCCTTGTTTGAACTTGGATACCTCTTTACCATAAACAGAAGTACGAATAGCATCTGCAATGGCGAATGTAGACACTTCATAACGTCGTGCAGCTTCTCTATCTACATTGATAATCAATTCTGGTTTTCCTAAATCGATATCTGCTTTCAATTCTTCGATACCATTGATATTTTGATCATTGAAATAACTGATAATAGCTTCACTTTGTAAAGCTAGATCATCAATATTTTCTCCTTTTATTTCTAGATTGATTGGTTTTCCAACAGGTGGGCCATCAGCATTTTTGTCTACCACAACTTGGACACCTGCGTATCCCTTTAGAGCGGCTCGTACATCCTTTAGGGCTTTTGCAGAAGATAACCCTCCTCTCTTTTGATATGGAACAAAGGAGATGGTGACCCTTGCCTTGTGCGGTGTTACACCTGGCTCAGGGATAGCATTGGGGTCAGCGGTATTTTCTCCTATCTGGACTAATATTTCTTCAATTATTCCTTCGTATGGTTCTAGAACACTTTCCAGTTCATCTTCAATTTGAATGACAGCTTTGTCGGTTGCTTCAATGTCTTTTCCTAAGGGCAGATCAACAAATGCATTTACATACAGTGGATCAGCAGCAGGAAAAAATTCTACTTTCGGAGGGAATACATTCATCAGACCTATAGAGAATGCAAGCAACATAAACGTTCCCAAAAAAACGAGAATAGGAGCGACCTTATATAGTACTGCTTTTATAAAAGAATAATACCCTCTTTCAAGTGCAGGCATCAATTTGTTTTGAAATAATAAAGTAGCAGGGTTTAATACAAAGGCAAACAGTAATGTGAAAAGGAAAACAATTCCAAAAATATTCCTCCATGGAATTTTGCCTGTAAAATGACTTAAGACCGCAAGTAAAAATAAAGTGAATGCAAATATTAAAGTATTTTTCAACCTAGCAAATGGTCCCCGTTCAACTTTATCTACCTCGTCTACTTTCATGAAATAATAAGTGAACACTGGATTGATTATCAATGCAACCGCTAAAGAAGAAGACAATACGATAATCAACGTAATAGGCATATACTTCATAAACTCACCCATGATTCCTGGCCAAAATGCCAAAGGGATAAATGCCGCTAGGGTAGTAGCGGTAGAAGCAATAATAGGCCATGCGACTTCTCCTGTTCCATATTTGGAAGAATTGTAATCACTATATCCTTCTTGACGATATCGATATATATTTTCTACAACAACAATCGCGTTATCTACTAACATACCAAGCGCTAAAATAAGCGCAAATAATACCACTAGATTTAATGAAACGCCCAGAATATTTAGGATCAAAATTCCCATGAGCATAGATAAAGGAATAGCTAGTCCTACAAATGAAGCATTTCGCAATCCTAAAAAGAATAACAAAACGAGGACCACCAAGATAACCCCAGAGATAATACTGTTCTCCAAATTGTCAACCTGATCTCTAGTGTTTAAGGATTGATCATTAAATATACTTATTTTCAATTCCTCAGGAAAGGATGCTTTATTTTGAGCGATTACTTTTTTTACATTATCAGCAGCAACCAAAAGACTAGTTCCTTTGCGTTTGATGACATTAAGGGATATCACTGGATTTCTTCCCGATCTAGCAATAGAGGTTCTGTCTTTTGGACCAAACTTTACTTTGGCAACGTCTCTCAAATATATAGGTCTTTGATTTTCGCTGCTGATAATCATATTTTCAATCTCTTGAGTAGTTTCGAATTGACCTACAACTCGTATTGCTCTTCTGAAATCATTTTTGACGATTTCTCCTCCAGACATATTCAAATTCTCTGATCGAATGGCATTTTCGATATCACTAAAAGAAACTTTGGAAGCAGTCATCTTTAGTAAGTCGATATCTACCTTGACTTCATTTTCTAAGGCCCCTTTCAAATCAATCTTATTGACCTCATTTATTTCTTCTAATTCATCCTGCAAAAACTCTGCGTATCTTTTGAGCTGATCCATGGGAAAATCTCCACTCATATTGACTGACATGATCGGAATCTCTGAAAAGTTGACATCTACCACCAAAGGGTCTGCAGGAAGATCATCTGGAAGTTCACTTTTTGCTATATCGACGGCATCTTTCACTTTTGCTTTTACTTCTTCTGTATCAAATCCAGTTTCAAATTCTGCAGTGATAGATGAAAAATCTTGCAAAGAATTTGATTTTACATTTTTGATACCGGTGATACCTTGTAGCTCTTTTTCGATTGGTCTAGAGACAAGGTTTTCTATATCTTTTGCAGAATTACCAGGGTAGGGGGTGTTTATAAATATAGTAGGAAAGGTAGCCTCCGGATACAACTCCTTAGGCATGTTTGTGTAAGAAACTAATCCGAATCCTAAGATCATCACAGTGAGCAAAAAGACACTAGTGGAATTATCTAGTGCAAAATTGGTCAATGAAAAAGATTTCTTTTTCTCATTGTTATTTTGGTCTGTATTCATTATTGTCGTTTATTAAAAACTGATGAATTCAAATTATTTATTTTTCTTTGTATCAGTAGTCTCTGGATTGCTGATTTCGATAGGGTCACCTGCCTTTGCGTTTCTCGCACCAATCACTATGATCTCGTCTTGCGTAGTAATACCACTTACTATCTGTACTTTGCCATCATAGGATTCCCCTTGTTCTACATACTTTTTTGCAGCTATCTTTTTTCCTTCTTTTTGGGATACAACCATGACGTATTCTTTGCCACTGATTTCTTGGAGCACAAGTTCTTGAGGGACGATCAAGGCGTCCGCAATGATTAAGTCATTTATTTTGACAATGGCTAATAGATTCGGCTTTAACGACAGGTCTGGATTGGATAGATCTATTTCAATCTTAAATGTTCTATTAGTCGGGTCTATCGATCTACCCACTAAGGATATTTTTGCCCGCTTGTCAAGCTCTAAGGCAGGGAAATGGATGTCTACACTTTCACCACGTTTGACCTTGCCTAAGTAATTCTCAGGAAGATCAGCAACTACCTTGACTTTGTAAGTATTGAGGATTTCGACGATAGGCAATCCTGGACTTGACATTTCTCCTTCTTTTAGCATCACCTTATCTATTGCGCCGGAGATAGGTGCATACACATTAGCTTTAGTCTTTTGAAAATCTAAAGTTTTTAAGGATTGCTCTAGACGATCAACATTGTTTTTAGTCTGCAAGTATTGCATCTCTGACCCAATGTTTTGTTCCCACAATCGCTTTTGTCTTTTATAAGTATCTCTAGCCAGACTAAGACTAGTATTGATTTCATCTACTTGCTTGTCTATGGCATCCAAATCTACTTTTGCAATGAGTTGCCCTTTCCTAACGTTTTGTCCTTCCTTTGCATTAAGGTAAACTATTCTGCCGCCAGTCTCACTACTAGCCATGGCTACATCATCACTTTGTATAGTAGCTTGTATTTCCGTGTAGCGTTTAAACTCTTCGTTGACCAATTTCATGGTGCTTACGGTTTTGGTTGGCTTATCCTTTGGAGGCTCTTCCTTATGGATTGCTTCTTGGAGTGTATCTATACTCCATTGCAATTCACGCAGCTGTTTTTTTTGCTCTGCTAAAAGCGCCTTACGTTCTGTAAGATTGGTAGGAGTTGCAGCTTCTTGTTGGCAAGATCCAAATAGCAAAATGGTCATTAAGGAAAAAAGTATATATTTCATGTTATACGTTTTCAATGTTGAAATTTTAATTTAGTATTAATAGCCCAAGGCTTGATCTAAGGCTACCTTAGCACGTAGCAACTCAAACATAGCTTGTATTTTATTTTGTTGTGTTTGATAAAGCGACTGTTCAGATTGGCTTACTTCTAAGCTAGATCCAACCCCTTCTTTATATTTTATTTGAGTTGTCTTATGAATTTTTTCAGCCAGTCCTAGGTTTCGCTCTTGACTTTCCAGTTTATCTTTGGCTAGCAGATACTGCTTGCGTGCATTGTCAACTTCTAGGTTGATGAGACTTTCTAGAATCAGCTTACGATTAGTATCCTGCTTAAGCGCAATAGTAGCTCGATCTTTTTGAGCACGTTTTTGAAAACCATCAAATATAGGTACATTGACTCTGGCTCCTAAGACGAAAGTAGGGGCCCAGAATCCTTCGCTAAAATTATCTCCTTGATACTGGTATTGGTAGCCACCAAAAGCAGCAAGGCTTGGCCAATAGCCTCTTTCATATTGTTCTATATTCAGCTGACCTAGTTCTAACCCTATAGAGGCGACTTTAAACTCTGGACGCTTGCTATAGTTTATATCTTCTGTTAATTTACTTTCGCTCGATTCAACTAACAAAGATTCGATATCATCTTCCAGTACGAGCGCTTCTTTTAGTGGATAGGCGAGTACAAATTTTAGAGAGTTGATAGCAATTACTTTTTGCTGCTCGAGGGCTTCCTTTTCTGTAATCAAATTCGCAAGTGAAAGCTCTAATCTATCTACGTCCAATTGTTCTGCAAATCCCGCTTTATAAATTTCTTTAGTTTCGAACAAAATCTGTTCTAGATTTTTAATATTCTTTTCTAGCGTTTTTCCTGTCTCTACTATCAGTAAGGAAGGCAAGTAAGCATTCATTACATTATTTCTTATCTCTTTCTCTTTAGCATTTAATTGCATTTGCGTATAGTCTTTCAAGAGTCGCGCTGCTTTTAATGCCGTGAGATAGGTTCCATCAAATACTAAGGAGGATGCACTTATTCCAGCAGTAAAATTATTTTTTAATAAAAAAGAAACTTCATTTGATTCATCAGGAGGCAAACCAAAAGCCTGTGCAAATACATCAGGAAGTGCTTGCTGAGGCACCTGCGGATAATGACTATACTCAAGGGTTCCGTCAATCTTTGGTAGTCCTATTGATTTGCGCTCATCTATTTGCGCATCTGCATCATTCAAGGCGAGCTTGGCATTTACAATTTCGGAATTGTTCTGCAGGGCATAATTTATAGCCTCCTCTAAGCTCATGGTAGACTGTGTCAATCCATCGCTTATGGCTATCAAAGAAAGTACCGCGATGATAAATATATTCTTCATTGATCCGTTGTGTTTAATTTTTGAAACAATATTTCTCCTTTTGGGGAAAGGATACCATTGATATGATAGTGAAAGGCCTGTTTGTATAGCTCTTGTTTACCAAACTCTTGCCTCGAAAAAATATCATCATCTACAATACTGTGCGCCATCTCGACATAGAGGCGAGCTACAATATCCTCATTGACAGGACTTCTATATATTCCAGCGGCTTTGCCCCGGATTAGATTTTGTTTGATGACTTCAAAGGTTAACTTCTTTTCTAGATCAGTTATCTTAGTCCATTGCTTTCGGTAATACTTTTGTAAGTCAAACATGGTTCCTGTAGATACTTCTCCAAGAGTTCTCAGAACCATCTTGGCTATTTGATGCATTTCATCGATTGCGTTACTGGAGTTTTTCAAGATTTCGGCTATCTCGTTTTTTTCTTTCTCTACATGCAGCTGCACGATATCGTCTACTAGTGCTTCTTTGTTCTCGTAGTATAGATATATGGTTTTTTTAGATATACCTATATGCCTAGCGAGGTCATCCATACTTACACTACGGATACCATGCTTCATGAAGAGCCTGCTAGAAATAGCTATTATCTCCCCCTTTTGATTGGCTTGTGCCTCAGTCATTGGTTGTTATTTTTCACATAAACACAACGGAAACTCAAAATGGTTTAAAAGTTTCCTGAGTTTTTTCGCAAATATAGCCTTATTATGAATGCAATGCCGCTGTTGAAGGAATATTTTCTATTTGGTGCTAATGTTCAATAAAATAAGACACAGGTATGACCGAATTTCGGTCTTTGATTAAAACATCATATTATATTTTTTCATTGTACATGATATAAGCCTACTATTTTGTGTTTATATTTCTATTTATGGTGTATATAGTATAGTTTTGCATCGGATAAAAAAATTCAGACTATGTTAAAAAGTATGACTTCTTCCAAGCGGGTGCGATTTAAGAGCAAGCCTGTTAAGGACAACTTTATCAAGGATTTACGACAGAGAGTAGATCACTATTTTGAATCTAACAACATATCTAGGCATGCCAATGCAGAGATGTATTTCAAGACTGCTTTTGCAGTAGTGACGTGGCTGATATCCTATGGCTTGATCATGTCTGATATGTTTTCGCACAGTTGGATACAACTATACGCTGTGTATATGATATTGGGCTTTGTTAATATTTTCATAGCTTTCAATATCATGCACGATGCCACGCATGATGCATATTCCGCAAGTAGAAGGGTCAATAACATCATGAGTTATTCTATGGATTTTATTGGTGGAAACCAGTACTTATTTAGAAGAATGCATGGTGCTCATCATGGTTATGTGAATATACATGGTATCGATGTGACCCTAGAGACACACGGGCAGTTTCGATTCTCTCCAGATGAACCTTGGCTTCCAAAGCACAAGTGGCAGCACTTTTATACTTTTGGTCTGTACACATTGGCTCACTTACACTGGGTGACAGTCAAAGATTTTAAGTGGTTTTTTGGAGAAGCGAACATTGGAAATCAAAAGAATATCCAACACCCTCGTAGTGAGTATATCTCGTTGATCATCACAAAGTCTATCTATTATGGCTTGACATGTATCATCCCTATGGTTTTCTTATCTGCATCTTGGTATGTAGTATTTGGAGCTTGGGTATTTATGCACTTGCTTCCTGGTTTGACCTTCGCTTTGATGTTTCAGGTGACACATATATATGAAGGGACTACTTTTCCACTACCAGATGAAGATGGAAATATAGATAATAACTATGCTTTGCACGTTTTAGAGACAACGGCTGATTTTTCACGCACAAGTAAGCTTGGTACTTGGTTGATGGGCGGTATCAATATCCACGTTATACACCATATCTACCCACAAATTTGCCATGTACATTATCCTGTCTTAACGGAGATTTTGCGACAGACATGTATAGATCATGGCATAGATTATCACGAAAACGAAACTTTCGGCAAAGCTTTAGTAAAGCATTACAAAATTCTTAAACATCTGAGTAAGCCTGACGCTACCGTACCTAGAGTAGGAAAAAGCGCAGCTTTAGTGTAAGATATTTAGTATATATTGGAGAATCCAATGACCGAGAGGGGCAAGTCGATGAGATTTGCCCCTCTTGTCGTATGTATAGCTAGTAGCATTCATTAGGAGGTATACTTGAGAACATTTTGGGTGTGCCCCTTTTTAAGCCACAGCAGGTTTGCTGTGGTTCCCTCATTATATTGATCCGCTGGATCAATATTGCTACGCACCATTCGGTCAGGTCGCGTCATCCAGGGGTGCGCTTCGCTCCCGTCCCGCATCTGCACACTAGCCCTAGCCTCAGCGTGACCAAGCCCTTCCTACCACTCACACAAGATACATCTCTTTGATAGTGCAAGTGGTATAACGATAGTATTAGGGAATATATGTTTTG
>JALZVN010000160.1 GCA_023299965.1 Saprospiraceae bacterium
GACTACCTCATATCGCTGCGATCCCTCACGCAAAAAAGAATCTATAGTGTATAGCGCGTAGAAATACCAATTTGATTCCTACCCAACTCTTTAATATCCCCTGTCTTTTTATGATTCAATTGATTGGTACTATGTTGCAGTGTCAGCCCCAGAGACCATCTTTTAGACAAATGGAAACTCGGAGTCAAGAAGAAATCGACATTACTTCTAGTCAACTCTCCAAATATAGAATCAGATATACCAACTTTTTGATTGTATCTCGCCCCCGCTTCTATGGACCATCTGTTGAAGATCTTTCTTTCTACAGAGAAAGCCAGGGTAATAAAGTAAGTCATGGGTATTGTACTTCTAAGTACATCACCAGAAAAAGCAGGATCGCCATTATTGCTTGGATCAAAGGCAGTAGCCCCCCATCGCAAAAGATTACCCTCAAAAATCGAATCTCCGTTGCGTTTAAATCCTAAACCCATAGACGCAGTCCATCTACTACTAAAAGCTCTAGCATACAAAACTTCTATTCCCCAATTTTTTTCTATCGACAAAAATCTATTAGTTGCACTAGCACCACTTATATTATTGAAGTTACGCTCAGAGCGAATCTTTTTTCCTAACTGCTGTAGACCATACAAGCGCACCGACCAGTTCCTTTTTTTGATTTTTGTCGCCTGAATAGAAGCACTAAAGTCTGACGTAGATGTTAAACCTTGTACTGTAGAAAGTGGAAGAAAGGGTAAACGATCAACTGTAAATTTGGACTCCCATTGCTCATCCTGAACTTTATCTCTCGTAATAGATATACCATTTGACTTGTAGACTAACTCTTTTGAAATTATGACTTCCTGGTCATTCCCTGGAGTATTCTGTATAGCTGGCAAGACCTCTTTTACTTGAAAGGACATACCGACATTAGAAAGTAGCACTGGCTTTTCAATTTTCACCGTTTCTACGCTTCCAGCAGATTTGCTTTTAAACACATTTTTTGGCTGCACTTCAGCTATCAACAAATTTGCGTCAATTGTATTTGGATGGTTAGCCTTGTTTAGATCGGCGCTCTTAGTATTAATATTGGTGTTTCTATTTTTATTTGATTTTGATGTTATATTTTTTGAGGCAAGTTTATCTTCTGACAAAGTATTTTCTTGAGCAGCTATCTGATCGTCAACATGTCTTATATTATATTTTTGGTTTGGCTCTGGAACATCGATCGTCCGCATCAAATGTAAACCAAGAGCAACTAGAGCCGCAGCACATAATGCATAGCACCATACTGGCACAAATGGTTTACGTTCATCTATTGGCATTTCTTTATCTAGGAGATGACGCATAGACGCCCATGCCTGGTCTACCGTCTTTTTGTCCGTATAATTATCCTCCATAACTTAAATTCTCTTGATGCATTTTTAACAATTTCTTTAATCCAGATCTAGCTTCTGACAAATGCCATTTTGAGGTTCCCTCTGATATTTTAAGCAAGTCTGCTATTTCTCGATGTTTAAATCCCTCGATGGCGTAGAGTTTGAATACTCTCGCCGTAGCGGATGGCAATTCACTCAATAGGGCTACCAATTCTTCGTAGTAGATATCATTTAAGGCATTTGTTTGATCTTTTTTCTCAAAGTCCTCAAAGACCATAAAGTGGAGATAGGATTTTTCTTTACGAAAATGATCAGAAAGGCATCTAAAGCAAATCCTTCTAATCCATCCTTCAAAGGATCCCTTTCCTTCATAGCTACCTATTTGCTTAAAGACTTTCAAAAACCCATCGTTGATAATCAACATAGCGATATCCCTTGACTTTGTGTATCGCATACACATGGTCATCATCTTTGGGAAATACTTTCTAAATAAGGCCTCTTGATAAAGACGCTTATTTTCTTTACACCCGTTGATGAGTTCTTGATCTCTATATTTATCTTTCAACAACAATAAGCTGATATCATATTTAAAACATTATACCTAACCGGAGTACAATTCTTCTTGTATCAAAGACTTGAGTTTGGTTGGGTTGAAAAAAACCATTATTAGTCAAATCAAATTCGTATATCACTTTAGTGAACTGTAGTCCTACATCAAACAAAACAGCTATCTTATCAGAACCAATCTTATATCCAAACGCAGGATGTGTATATAGACCAGGAGTCACTTCACTAGGTAAGTTCTTATTAAATTTTGTGCCTGTACCAATCCCTACTGCCAGATTATAGTAGGGGCTGGTTTTCTTTTTTAAAAAATAGCCTCTTGCTTCTGCAAAAATTGGTATAAACTTTGGGCTATCCTCCGCCTCAGGATCATAATAATCTAAATAACTTATACCTAGCCCTAAGCCAAAATTATTAGAAAATTGATACCCGAAAATATACTGTAGACCTAGACCATTTTTCCTCAAAAAAGAATCTTCTAAAAGAGTATTCTTGGTGGCTAGACTACCATAAAAAATATGGTAGAAGCCCTCTTTAGCAAATTTTCGCTTTAGCTTGATCAGTTCGAGGGGTTCCACATAGTCAACATCTTCTTCTCTAGCAAGAAATGAAATTTCTTGACCTTTAGGGTAGATCTTTTTGATGTCTTTCAATCTCAAAAAATGGTTAGACTTGCCTACTTTGAAATGGACTACTTTATCATCTATCTCCACAATCTGTCCAGATAACCATATTTTATTTTTTCTTAATTCGATCAAGTCATCCTTTAGAACTTGCCCTTCGACATCTGCTATAATATTTTCGTTTGGCAGAATCGCAACAATGTCCTTACGCTTTAATCTGTAAGTTTGGCTATCAATCCTTAAATCTATGGTGTACAAATATTTCTGCGTTATCAAACCTGTAAATTTAGACCTGTTCTGCATAAGTACAGTTACTTGCCCTTCAGTTGCACTCTCTTGCCCCAAAACTAATACAGGAAAAAGAATAAATAAACACAGATATATAAAGTTCTTCATTTTATTAACAATTCTTTATTCAGAGGTCAATAGAGATATACTAAATTTTAATTCCCATTCTAAGTACAAA
>JALZVN010000161.1 GCA_023299965.1 Saprospiraceae bacterium
AATATTCGTACAAAATTGAATATCATCTTCATCGAATTCATTACTAACCAGTCCTCCACGAACCCCTTCTCCTTCACAGAAATCGTCAGAAACTAGGATGCTAATATTATTACTCAAACATAGACCTTCAATAGCATTGATATTCGCATTAAACATCACCTCCGTTGGGAAATCTTCATAGCTCAAAAGATATATATTATAGTTACCCGCTGGAAATGGATTAGATAATATCACAAGAGCTGGAGCGATGTTGACAATACGCCCCGCCTCATCAACTACTAAAAACAAAGTGTTGCTCGCTCCTTGACTAAGTACCTCGACATCTAAGATGTCATTTTGACCATCACTCCCACATATTCCTGCAGGACCATCATAAAAAATTTGTCCGCCCCCGTTTTGACAAAGTAACGGTGGCTCGATTACACAATTATCTAGTGAATTCTCTATCACTATAGGTTCACTTAAAGCAAAACACCCTTCAAGACTAGAGATGCTTTCAGGAAAACCAATAGTCCCATCAATATCAAGTTTGTATATCTCGAAGACACCTATTAGATCATCGCTTATATCAAAATTACCATTGGGATTGGCTTGCAAAATATTTTGATTCTCATCCGTCAGCAAGAATAGCTTTACATCTCCCGTCCCTCCTACAGAAGTAATTGTAACATTATCATCAGACTCATCTGCAGCACATAAGAAAGTAGCACCCGCTGTGAAAATTTCTGCAGCCTCTATTTCACATGTTTCCATAAAACAATCATCCACACCAACAATACTCACTGGACTACTTAAAGTAAAGCAGCCCTCTAAATCTTGAATGGATAAACCTGCAAAAATTTGAACACTATCAATATAGTTGATAAAATAATACTGCTTTATTCCAAGCGAAGTAATATTGAAAACAGTATTTGCACTCAATTCTTCAATCACTCCATTCGTATTCGTTATTAAAATGCCACTTAATCCTTCACTACTATTGTTGACAACAGTAAAAAATACTGGATCAGCCTCAGGGTCTTCTATACAGACCGAATTGGTGCTAGCAAATATATCTCCAGGCTCTAAAGAACAAACAGCTGGTTCAAAGCATGCTGCATTATCTTGACTAAGCTTAGTAATTTCTATTCGATTACTCAAGGCAAAACACCCTTCTAGATCAGTCAAAGATTGCCCTATTATAAGGTCTTCAAGATTCTCATGTACAATTTGCAAAACATTGTATACACCAGGTAAAAGTGCTTGTGTAGACACCTCTTCATCTAATTCAATCTGCACTATAGTTTCATTTTGATCCACGACTAGTAGCGCCGTTTCTACTCCCAAATTAACAATCGCATCGGTTATCAAAATCTGCTCTGGCAAATTAGAACAAAACGTAGTTTCATTAAGCGGATTGATTTGCGTACCTAATAAAGTACAAGGTACTGGTGGAACCACAATCCCATTGGTCACTGCAGTTATAGTAATGGCATTGGCAGATAGTCTAAAGCAACCATCTGAAAAAGGAGTATTAAATATAGATTGACCTTCGTTCAATTGCAGCTCTCCTGAGAAAGAATAACCCCATATTCTATACGTGCCTTGCGTCAAGCCTTCAAAATTGAAAGTAGGCTCATCTAAGTATTCAATAATTGAATTAGACCCGTTGGTTAAGATATATACATATTCTGCACCTACACTTCCGCTATTCGTAAAATTCAGCGTATTTTCGATGCCATCATCTGTTATAAAATTGCATTCTGATAGAAAATCCTGAGTAAACACATTTCCTCCATTGACAAGAGAACGATTGACCTTGACAAAATTATCTGACAACTCAAAACAACCTGTTGCTAGATTTGCCGTGTTGACATTCATGCCAAAATTAGCTAGCAAATCTCCTGTAAATGCTAGACCATAAACGTAGCAATCTCCAAATCCTCCATTTGAAAAATCAATAAAATCTCCAGATTGCACAGAAAGAATACTTCCGTTAGTATCTGTTACTAAAAATACAAAAGGGGCATTGCGTTTGGAAATGTTCTGAAAACTTACAAAATCTGGTGCTCCCTCATTCAAGCAAATATTCTTTTCAGTTTGAAAGTCACTTGTTCGTATTTCGTTTGCTAATGGATTTACTAACTGAACTTCTACTCTATTGAGTGAAATCTGCCAACATATTGAAGCAAAATTAGTCAGGTATACATTATCTCCAACATTTGCTCTGATCTCCCCTGAATAAGAAAATCCATAAACTAAATAATTCCCTTCAATTAAGTTTTCAAAATGTAATGTATTAGAAGTTGAAATCGACAACACATTGTTATTCAAATCTGTTGTCACATAGGCATAGTCCGTACTTGCATTGCTAGTATTGAAAAACCCTAAGCCTTCACTTTCTGCATCTGATGGGCAGATAGATACGCTGTTAGTAGCGCTATTAGAGAATACTTGACCACCAAAACATTGTGCGACCATTGTATTCACAGATAGCAAGCATAGTACTGCTATCAAAATAGATAAGAAAAAATCAGGCTTATGGAATAGGATATGCGTAGTTCTGATATTCATTTGTCGTATATTATATATGAACATTACATATGTTATACTCCTTGTATATCAGAATGATACACTTAAATCTTACTATTTCAACCCTCACTATGATAAGCCATAAGAACAGAGTTAAAATGTCTTTATCTTGCAAAAAATATTGTATTTAATACGAAACAAAAAAATATGTTAAAAGGAAAAACAGCCATCATTACAGGGGGCACAAAAGGTATAGGTTATGGGGTTGCAGAAACACTATTAGCCAATGGAATGAATGTCACCATCACAAGTAGATCTCAAGAAGCAGCGGAGAAGGCGGCTCATGCATTAGGAAATAATTGCTTAGGTCTTGCCGCTGATGTTAGAGACTTGGCATCTCAAGAAAAAATGGTCGCGGAGACAATCTCTAAATTTGGTAGTGTAGACGCTATGATAGCAAATGCTGGTGTAGGACACTTTCAAGATATTTGCGACTTGACTTCCGAACAATGGAATGAGGTTATTGACATCAATTTGACAGGCGTATTCAATAGTACTAAGGCTAGTATTGAAGAGTTGAAAAAATCAAAAGGCTATCTTATTACCATTGCCTCTCTAGCGGGAGTAAACTTCTTCGCTAAAGGCTCTGCATACAACGCAAGTAAATTTGGCTTAGTTGGATTCACTCAAGCTGTGATGATGGATGTAAGAAATCATGGGGTCAAAGTGAGTACCATCATGCCTGGTAGTGTATCGACCCACTTCAATAATCACGTGCCTAATGACGCGGACAGCTGGAAAATACAGCCAGAAGATATTGGAAAATTGGTACTGGATTTATTGACAATGCACCCACGAACTTTACCGAGCAAGGTTGAAGTCAGACCATCCATGCCTGCTCCTAAAAAATAATTCTAGGCAAAATCTTCATCGTAGTATGTGGTAGCATCTTTGTACTCTCGTTCAAAATCTGCCACATACTTCGACTTTTCTTCCGATGTCCAGGCAAAGTAATCTACAAAATCATCAATAATAAAGGACTTAGTGAGATGTATATTTTGAATCTCAAAATAGAGCTTCCCAGTCCTGCGCACATAAAAATCTGAAAGGGTACAGACGTATTCATTGACCAAGCAGTAGGCTAATTCAGCTCGAGTTAATGCAATCTCAGGATTATTATTAAAACGTTTGACATCTGCCAAAATAGTTTTGGCTACAAAACCATAATTAGTCACCAAGTACCAAGCAAAGTATTCATCTAAACCTAATGCAGTCACGCTTACTTCTAGTTCTTGAATCAATGCATTTACCTCAGGCACACTTTTGAGTGTATGGGGAGTAAGAAAGATATCTTTTGTTTGACAAGACTGGATAGACAAAATTCGTGTGTCGTCTAGACGATCTTCTACCTTATCCACAACGCGCTCGGCCATTTTTCTATAGCCCGTTAACTTCCCTCCTGCTATAGCTATCAAACCCGATTCAGATTCAAAAATTTCGTCTTTACGAGATAATTCAGAAGGGGACTTCCCATCTTCGTGAATAAGTGGGCGTATCCCCGCCCAATTAGAAATCACATCGCCTATATTCAAATCGATGCTAGGAAAGGCACTTTTAGTAGAACTCAAGATATATTCAACATCCTCTTTTGTTGTCACTATCCGACCTAGATCTCCTGTGTAGTTTGTATCCGTTGTCCCTATGTAGGTAACACGTCCACGGGGTATCGCAAACATCATACGCCCATCTGGGACATCAAAATAAACAGTATAATTCAAAGGAAACTTTTCTTTTGGAACTACTATATGTACCCCTTTGGTATGATGTAGTCTTTTGCCTTTAAGTGAATTGTCTTTTTTACGAAGCTGGTCTACCCAGGCACCTCCCGCCGCTACTACTGTATTTGGGCGAAGCGTAAATCTTTCTTGAGTCAATACATCCATGCACTCCACAGATACAATCTCCCCATTCTCGTAGCCAAATTCAACTGCCTTGATATAGTTAAGTGAAGTAGCTCCATGCTGAGCTGCCGTCTTGATGATCTCAATAGTAAGTCTAGCGTCATCCGTTCTATACTCCGCATAAAAACCGCTGCCTTTGAGCACCTTATCATTGATCAAAGGTTCGAGGGCAAGCGTCTTTTTCTTAGTAAGCATTTTACGTCTATCGTCTCCTGAGACGCCTGCCAGAATATCATACACTTTCAAACCAAATGAGGTAGACCAATATCCATAGGTCCCGTCTTCAATGAGAGGCAGAATCATCTTTTCTGGAAGCACGAGGTGAGGCGCAAGCCTATGCAGTATAGCGCGTTCAGTACCTGTCTCTCTCACCAATCCAATATCCAACTGCTTCAAGTATCTAAGCCCTCCATGTATAAGCTTTGTTGACTTAGAACTGGTACCCGAGGCGAAATCTCCCATCTCAATAAGCGCCGTCTTAAGCCCTCGACTTACAGCGTCTAAAGCTATTCCGGCACCTGTTGCTCCGCCTCCAATGACTAATAAATCATACGATTCTGACTTCAGTTCCTCTAATAACTTAGATCTTGATTTGGATTGTGTATTTTTTTTCAAATTATTCGCTTGTATTCCAACTGCTATAATACAGTTTAACTGCATTTTATACATCATTGTTTTTAGTAATTTATTATTTGAACACAAAAACAAAATAAGCGCCTTTAATAGGAATACATTTTGCATTTCCTAATAGTCCACTTTGTGATTGTCTTCTAGTTTTAACGCCATTGTTTTACAAGCGACACTAGCTGATATTCATACTAAAACAATGTTATTCTTGTTATATTTAAAGAATCAAAATCTTGACCAATGCTTGAAAAATTTAATGGTGAATGGACTTTTCAAAGAGCCGCACACTTATTGAGAAGGACAACTTATGGTCCAAGAAAGCGAACCATTCAAGAAGCACTAAACTTAGGGCTAGATGCTAGTATTGACAAACTACTTTCCGAACCCGACCCAGTAAGCCTTCCTGTATACATTGATTTTGAGGATGATCCACAAGCCACTATTGGTCAATCGTGGGTAAATTTGCCATTGGATGAAAATATCCAAGGAATCTTCTTTGGACGCGGTAAAACACTTTACTCTTGGTTCTATGACAATTGTCATAAAGAGGAATTTAATATTGTCAATAAACTGAGTTTATTTTGGCACAATCACTTCGCTATAAGTGATGATATCGGTCCACAAATGTCTTGGGACTATCTCAATCTATTGAGAGATTATTCTCTTGGAAATTTCAGAGCCCTTACAAAAAAAATGACCATCAACAAGGCGATGCTTGTTTTTCTTAATGGCAATGAAAACATAGAAGAAGAGCCAAACGAAAATTATGCGCGTGAACTTCTCGAATTATTCACTATTGGTCGAGGACCATTAGCCGGTGAAGGAGACTACACCAACTATACAGAGCAAGATATAGCTGCAATGGCAAGAGCCCTCACAGGATGGTCTCCATGGAACGACCAGACAGAGGGGCACTATCGTACATGGGCGCATGACAAAACGGAGAAACAACTTTCGCATAGATTTAATAATCGAGTAATTGAAGCGGGTCAGGAAGAAGAAGAATATGTAAATGTAATTGACATTATTTTCGAGAAAGATGAAGTAGCGAGACACATATCGCGGCGTCTTTTTATTTGGTTTGTAAATAGTGATATCAATGATGAAGTTGAGCAAGAAGTCATAGCACCAATGGCCCAATTAATTATCGACAACGATTATGAAATGAAACCTGCCATCAAAGCACTGCTAAGTAGCAGCTATTTTTTCGGAGATGACATCATTGGTTGTATGATTAAAAATCCATTAGACTATTTGATGTCCTTGACCAATCCAGTACAAGTAAGAGTGTCTCAAAATATCGTTTACAATTATAGAGCATGGTTACTATGGCATTGGACCCTAGAAAAAATGGGATTCTCATTAATGCAACTTCCAAGCGTAGCGGGCTGGAAAGCATACTATCAAGAACCTGGTTTTTATAGGGACTGGATCAATAGTGCAAGCCTAGCGGTAAGAAAAAAAATGTTCGCTTCCTTTCATTACTTATATGTAGAAACAGATCCCGCAACGACAGGATTTGATTTTGTTTCCTATATAGAAACCCTAGATTATCCTTTAGATATAAATTCATTGATTACAGAAGTATGTGAAGTCTTATTTCCAAAAAAATTGAGCCAAGAGCACATAGATCTTTTTAAGAATAGTGTGCTCGAAGGTCTTCCTGATTTTGAGTGGACAGTAGAATACGATGCCTACTTACAAGACCCTACCTATGACAAAAGGCAAGCCATCGAATCGAAACTTTCTAATCTGTTCGAAACAATGTTTTCCATTCCTGAATTTCAATTAAGTTAAGCAATGAAAAGAAGATCTTTTTTAAGAAATACAACCGCTTTTGCATTGCCTACGCTATTGGGAGGAATGCAAGTCACGGCCTCTGCCGCCCAAAGAATGGCAGCTCTTATCAATGAAGAATCAGATAGAGTATTAGTGCTGATAGATTTGAATGGTGGAAATGATGGACTCAATACCTTTGTTCCATTAGATGGATATGACAATCTAGCCAATGCTAGACCACATGTAATGATACCACAATCCAAATTGATCTCCCTTACAGATACCATCAGTCTGCATCCAGAATTGCAGGGCATCAAAAATCTTTATGACAATGCCAACTTGAAAGTAATCCAAGGAGTAGGATATCCAAATCAAAATAGATCTCACTTTAGATCTGCGGACATTTGGAACTCTGCGTCAGACACAGATGTCTTTAAACCTACGGGTTGGCTAGGTAGATATCTAGATGACAACTTTCCTGGATTTCCCGAAGACTATCCTAATAGTGACTACCGACATCCATTTGCTATCACCATGGGTAAATCTATTTCAGGTACCTGCCAAGGCGAAGAATCAAATTTCAGTCTGGCAATCCTCAACTCCAACGATATTGGCGGATTGAGTACGGGTATAGAAACTGAATTTACAGACGACTACTATGGTAAAGAACTGGCTTTTCTAGTAGACACCTTCAAAAAAACGAATGCCTATGCAGAGCCTGTGATTGAGGCCGTAGAGAATGGCAACTCTCTTTCTAATGCCTATCCAGAGACCGCTCTTGGCCATCAGCTACAAGTCGTAGCGCGCATGATATCTGGAGGATTAAAAACTAAAATATATGTCCTCAAACTGGGCGGTTTTGATACCCATGCAGATCAAGTTGTAGATGGAGATACTACACAAGGAGAACATGCAGAACTGCTTTCAAATCTATCTCAGAGTATAGAAGCTTTTCAAAATGACTTGAAAGCTTTAGGCTTAGAAAAAAGAGTACTTGGGATGACCTTCTCAGAGTTTGGTAGAAAGATTATCTCCAATGCTGGATTAGGAACAGATCATGGTACTGCTGCACCGATGATGATCTTTGGAGATTGTGTCATACCTGGCATTACTGGTGCCAATCCTGAAATAGCAGACCAAGTAGATATCGATGAAGGAGTACCTATGCAATACGATTTCAGATCTGTATATGGCTCTGTTTTGATGGACTGGTTCAAAGTACCAGAGGAAAAAGTTAAGACTTTACTCACTCCAGATTTTCAATACATACCGATACTTGGAGAGTGCCTGATTCCAAATAGCACAAGAGAAATAGATAGACAACTGAGATTGACGGCCAAGCCGAATCCATTTTCGAATAACCTCATCATCGAACTAACCCTTACAGAAAAGGCAAGCATAAAAATGGACCTTTCAGATGTGCAAGGCAAACTGATCAGAAACATTGGAGGACGAACATTGCAAGCGGGCACCCATGAAGTAAACATCGAAGGACATGACTTAGCTGCAGGTATTTATTTTGTTCGTATCCAAATAGGTAACGAAAGCAAAGCCATCAGGCTAGTAAAATCTAACCATTGAAAATATAACCTAATCAAAAAACGCGGAAAGGATAGTAAGGAGGCGAGGAACGAAGCCGTGTATGGCTTGCCTCTTTTTCGAGGCAAGCCATACACCGAAACGAAGTGTAGTCCTGCATAGCCTGGTCCCGATTTTTCATCGGGATGCGCCCAAAAAATAATTCTATTACAACTTAACAAATCTTTTAGCCACTACACCCGCCTCACTTTGCAACACTAGCATATATAATCCTGCATCTAAATGACGCACATCAATTTGGCTTTTTTGCT
>JALZVN010000162.1 GCA_023299965.1 Saprospiraceae bacterium
TGAAAAGCATCTCTCATCTTATCCCCCAGTCCACCTTCAATCTGTAACTGCTTGATAAAATCGGATTCAGACCATTGATCCGCTCTATTGATATGCGCGCTATAAAACAGATTTCTATGGCAATCTACTTGGAGTGTAGTGTCCAAAGTATGCTGCAATAGTTCCTTATATATAGACAAAGCCTTTTCATCGCCCATTGTCTTAGCTATCCTAGTCTTAGCCTTTCCTAGTTCTGGATTCTTGATAAATATAATTAGATGATTGTCCATAGTTTTAATAAATTCTTAATTCGTTGTTTTTCTTAAGACGTTCTTAAGACTTGAAGGCTTATTCATTTAATTGATTCTTAAAGCCATAACATTCTCTCTGATGAGTCCGTCTTACCTGCAAATTGGCTAATCACCAATATTACTAACTGCCAAGGTAAATAAGATATAAAGATATCTTCTCCCTAAGGCATAAAATTTTTAGATTATGAAAGCAGGAAAAATTTTGATCGTAATGATCTTCGCAGCGTTAGGCTTTACAGCACACGCACACCATGGGACTTCTACAAGCAATAGCGACTTTACTTCTGTTAGGGAATACGCCCATGTACTCAATTTGAGTCCATCTCAAGTGAGAGACTGGTCTAAACTTAACAAATACTTTGAAGATGAATTTTACTATGTTCGTAAAGATCGAAGATTATCTTCAAGAGCTAAGACAAAAAAATTGAACAATTTGTATGAACAAAGAGATCGTGATTTGAGAAAAATTCTCTCGAATCGTCAGTACAGAAAATTTTCGAATCTTAAAGCTTACAATTCGTATTCTAGACCTTCGTCTAGCTCTTATGGAAATGGAACCCGCTACAATAGCTATAATAGCAACTCCAACTATGGACCTACTTATAGCTGTCCCGCGAACAATAATAGGCGATCATACCGCAACTAGTATACGCCGTTATGAACATACAGAGTAGTTGATTTTAATTAAAACGTTTAAAGCGATGCATCCTGATTGGATGTATCGCTTTTTTTCAATGTACATTATCAATGTACATCACTGCTGCGCTATCTTATGCGGAACCACCAAAAAAAATCCTAAGCCATGTTAAAGGGAACAAGACACCATAGGCAATTTTCAATGTGTCATTTTTCAATTTCAATGTTTGTGCAATGCTCCTTGTACAATGCTCGTTATTTTGTGCAGTCATCCATTTCAATGCACTTTGCTTGAGTACCACTTTTCTACGGACAAAAGATCGTAATGAGCACGCAAGGGTATGGACAAGCTATTTTTTGCCCCGCTCCAGCTAGCTTAACGAGGTACGAGGAAAGATGGCTGGAGTGGTTGGCAAAACGCGAGTCCAAACCCTGAAGTAAAATGGAGAGCTTGGTGCAGACTTTTTTGTCTGCATGACCCCAAATAATAGGAATTATAGACCTTTTGTGAAGGATATTGGTGTCTATATTGAGCTTAATCCAACATCCTAGTAGCCATAAGAGATCTAGAAGTGCTAAAATGTGACTTATCGCTTGAAAATCAATCCAAATGATATGGATTCAAACATAAAATAGCTCTAAATTTGTGCAACGATTAGGGTCTGAACGTTCTCTTTATATAAAAGGCGGTTCAGCAAGAATTATAATCTATGAAAAAAGTATACACTCTCCTATTAGCATTGTTCGGCATGAGCCTTGGAATCACTATCAAGGCGCAAGTCAACTATACAGCCAATGACTTTATCATCCCTTACGAAGGGGTATATCATCCTGGCATCAATCTCGGTTACTATGGTCCTACTTGGGATGACAATACACTAGGTGATTTGGCGGCTGGAAATGAGACCAGTCAGACACAAGGTATAGGAATGAAAGCACTTCGTGGGTCTCTGCCAGAAGGCTTGGGGCGTACCTTCACTTACGATATTTGGATTGATAAATATGACTATAATGATGCGATCGGCACCACGGACAATACCCTGTTTTTGGGCTTTGCTTCTGCAGAACATAGAGATCCGGTGGATTACTGTCCGAGTGATGAATTTCAGACCGATATGTTTGCTAATTTGTATGAACCGATCTGGGACAATGGCGAAAACGGAACGCCTGTCAATGATGAAAACTACTATGCGCTCTATGTATACGAAGTAGTAAGTCGACTTCATAAAAGCGTAAAGTTTTGGGAAATATGGAATGAGCCAGGTTTTGACTTTACGGGAGCGAAAGGATTTTTGCAGCCTGGACAACCAGGCAATTGGTGGGAGAATAATCCTGATCCATGTGACTATAAATTGCGTGCGCCGATATTTCATTATATCCGTACCCTACGTATCTCGTATGAGGTCATCAAGAGTATTGCGCCAGATGATTATGTGTGTATCGCTGGATTGGGCTTTGATAGTTTTCTAGATGCCTTATTGAGAAATACGGATAACCCTGATGATGGAAAGGTGACGGATGAATATCCATTGGGAGCCGGTGCTTACTTTGATGTAGTGGGTTTTCATGTATATCCGCACATCGATGGATCGACAAGATTTTGGGATCCGTCAATTAATGATTTTGTGTTTACGCGTCACTCGGATGCGGCAGCGGATGCCTTAGAAGTCCGCCAAACAGATAGACAAAAGGTGCTTGATGCCTATGGCTATGATGGGGTGACCTACCCTCGCAAGGAGTGGATCGCGACAGAGGTCAATGTACCTAACAGCCCCATCAACCAGGCTTGGGGATCAGATGAGGTGCAAAGAAATTACTGTATGAAAGTGAACATGAAAGCCATGGAGCTAGATTTCACTCAAATACATTTGTTCTTGTTGGGAGATTTTAAAGACGAGGCAGAAGCGGGTAGTGAGTTTGACTTGATGGGGAGTTATGAAAATTTGTTTGGCATAAATCCAGGCCAAGAAATAATAAAAGAATCTGGGATTGGACTAAAGACGATGTCAGATGCCTTGTTTGGTTCGCGATATGACGCAGGTCAGACGGCGGCGATGAATCTCCCTGACAATGTAGGTGGTGGAGCGTATAGATTTGAGGATGGGACCTATACCTATGCACTGTGGGCGAAGACACAAAGCGATTTGTCGGAAGATGCTTTTGCTACTTATTCATTTCCAGCGCCGCTCAATTTGACTGCGATGATTCGAAAAGATTGGAACTTCTCTCAAGTGGGAGATAGAATCAGTCAAACGGCTGGCAATATTTCATTGACTTCTGCTCCTGCTTTTTTTAGAAGGCTGCAAGATGATCCAGATATTTTTATAGACGTGAGCTGCAATATGGATATAGAAATACAAGTAACCGCTACTACACCAGAGGGCGGCAAAATGGTGACTTGGCCGGAACCAACTGCTATTACCAACTGCTTTAGTGGTGTAACCATAGAGCAAACGCAAGGCATTCCGAACGGTGGATTTTT
>JALZVN010000163.1 GCA_023299965.1 Saprospiraceae bacterium
AAAGTAGTTTATCAAGATTCTACTGAAAATTATTTATTTCCTCGAAGTATCAATTTCGAATCGACTATCGAATCTCTTGTATTTCCTAATCCTGCGAATAGCCAAATCTTCGTTGATCTTTCGAGCTTAATGGGAAGGGAGGTAGAGCTATTTTTAACTAACTCTGCTGGTCAAGTCAACTTTGCTAGATCATTGGATAAAGACCACGAGGAGTTATTGGAGATAAACGTTTCAGAATTTCAAAATGGATTTTACGTGTTATATATCAAAGGTAAAAGCCGTCGAGCAATAGCTGAGAAAGTATCTATATTGAATATGTATTAATTAATATTAGATGAACTGGGTATAAGTCATACAGAATATCCAGGGTTAAAAGTAACAAGGGGGTTTCGAAATAATTCGAAACCCCCTTCTTTTAAACCCCTACATATAGCGAGCTACTATTTCTAAGTAAGAACGTGCTCCTTCACAAAATTCGTCACTTGATATTCTGACCATAACATACCATCGCGATTGTCACCAGAGAAACCTACATGACCACCATACTTAGGCGCCATCATATAAAACAGGGCATGCGAACGGGCTATATCTTCAGGATAACACTCGTCTCCTAAAAACGAATCGTCACGCGCATTGAGCAGTAGCGTTGGGATCACTACCTGATCTAAACCAGGCTTGCTACTACATGTTTCCCAATAATGCTCCGCACTTTTAAAGCCATGAACTTTGGCAGTAAACCAATGATCAAATTCGTGAAAATTCTTAGCAGATAAGAGCTGATTGTAATCCATGTCTGGAGGCAAAAGATGTTTTTTTGCTTTTACTTTGGCGCGCAGATTGTGAATAAATCTGCGCATATAAATAAAGTTTCTTGTCTCTTTGATACTGTTCGCACAAGAAGTTAAATCACATGGAACGGATACTCCAATACTCGCTTTGATACGGGAATCGAGCTCTCCAGCTTGGTCTCCTGTGTACTTCAAGACGATATTACCTCCTAAAGAAAAACCTACCAAAACTAATTGCTGATACTCATACTGATTGAACACATAATCTAAAATCTCTGACAAATCATCCGTACTGCCAGAATGATAGGTTGTCAACAATCGATTGACTTCGCCGCTACATCCTCTTAGGTTGACATTGATCGTATCTAGACCGACCTGTTGCAATGCTTGTGCCATGCCCAACATGTATGGACGATACCCATCTCCTTCTAATCCATGCACAATCACAGCGACCGTTTTACGCCCCTGAAGGCTGGTATCTAGATCAATAAAATCGCCATCCTTCAAAGTGATACGCTGACGTTCCATATTGGGAGTATCCACCTTGCGCAACATAGCAGTCATGATGGTATTAAAATGAGCCGAACGGTACATCCCGCTAGGCGCATAATCTACATTTTCTATTAAAGGCATCTACTATTTGCTTTCTGACTTATATACGACACCATCCTTCATGACAAAATTTACCTTAGTCATCACTTCTATATTTTCAGTTGGATCCCCTGGCACTGCAATTATGTCTGCCAATTTTCCTTTTGTGATGGTCCCTAATTTATCAATCGTGCCCATCACTTCTGCAGGAGTTCTAGTCGCAGAAATAATCGCTTCAATCGCAGGCATACCTGCTTCCTCCATATAAATAAATTCCTTTGCATTGTCTCCATGCGGGAATACCCCTGCATCTGTGCCGAAGCAAATGTTAACTCCACGCTTATAGGCTTTTCCAAAAGTGTCTTGTATCAGTGGACCAATTTCCAAGGCCTTAGGTACAATCACCTCTGGAAAGAAACCAGGTATCTTAGCCTTTTCTTCTACATATTTTCCAGCCGAAATAGTGGGTACATAATACGTTCCTTTCTGGATCATCAAAGCCATTATTTCTTCATTCATTTTCGTCCCATGCTCGATCGTGGTGATGCCTGCTTGCACAGCACGCTTCATCCCTTCCACACCATGTGCATGCGCTGCTGTGACGTATCCGTATTCTTTCGCCGCCTCTACAATCGCGGTTACCTCCTCCAAGGTAAACTGAGGTCCTTGTCCATCCTTCGCCACACTGAGTACCCCACCAGTGGCAGTTATCTTGATGCAGTCTGCTCCATTTTTATACCGTTGTCTTACTGCTTTTCTTGCTTCTTCTGGAGAATTGATGACACCTTCTTTTGGTCCCGGATCACCCTTCAGATCATTGCGCAATCCATTTGTCGGATCAGCATGTCCACCAGTAGTAGCGATGGATTTTTCTGCAGTCAAAATACGAGGACCGTCGATATGTCCTTTTGCAATCGCGTTACCCAATGACACATTTACACCTGTACCACCTAGGTCACGGACAGAAGTGAATCCTGCCATCAAAGTCTTACGACAATAGGTCGTTGCCTTCAAAGCAACGTCCGCTTCATTCAGTCTAAATCCCTCTTCATATCTTTTAGGACTGGACTGATGCTCCACGTGTACATGCATGTCATGCAAACCTGGCATCACCGTTTGATTTTTCAAGTCGATAATGGCAACATCTGATTCTAAAGGGGCTTGATACCCACTGAGAACATCTATGATTTTGTTACCTTCTACAACAATCGTAGTTTCTGACTGGACATTTTTATTTTCAGAAGTGATGAGTCTACCACAGTGTAAATAGGTCTTTTGGGCTTGTAGTATACCCAGGCTAAAAACAAAAATTAAACCAAGAGTAAGTATCTTTTTCATGCTAGATAAATTCTGATTTTGGAATATGTTTATTCAACTGTAAAAACAATTGTATCGTTTCTTTTGCGGGTGCTACATCATGTACGCGTAGTATTTTTGCCCCTTCTCGTAGCGCTATCATGTGCAAAGCAGTGGTCCCATTCACAGCCTCATCAGCTGTGACGTCAAGCAATTTATATATCATTGACTTTCTTGAAATTCCAGCCAACATAGGCCAGTCTAACATTTTGAAAATGTGCATTTTTTGCAAGAGTTCATAGTTGTGATCTATCGTTTTTCCAAATCCAAAACCTGGATCAAGGATAACATCCTTCACTCCAAGCGACACCAACTGCTTGGTTTTCTCAATAAAGAAATCCAATACTTCTAGGCTTACATCCACATATTCGGGATTGGTTTGCATGGTTTGTGGAGTCCCCTTCATATGCATTAGTACATAAGGAATATCCTTCAATTCAGCTATGGTCTCAAACATCTTCGCGTCCATCTCTCCTCCACTGATGTCATTGATCATCCTTGCCCCTTCTTGTGCACATTGACGCGCCGTTTCCGCTCGGAAAGTATCTATAGAGATGATAGCTTGCGGAAATTCTTTTGCTATTTTTTTAAGTACAGGAAGTAATCGACTTGCTTCATCCTTTGGGCTCAAATCTTCTGCGCCTGGTCGAGAAGACATCGCCCCGACATCTATGATCTCAGCTCCTTCTACAAGCATTTTTTCTACTTGCTCCAAAATCTTTTTGTCGGAATCATATCGACCGCCATCAAAGAATGAATCAGGAGTGACGTTAAGGATTCCCATGATAATGGGTTCTTCCAAACTTACAAGTTGTCCAGCACAATTAAGTGTGAGGTGAGGATTGAACATAAATAACCTAGATATAATTTATTAGGTCAACAAGGTAAGGATTAAATCTTAATATGATGAGGTGTTTTAAGGGATCATCCCGTGCCTAAGGGCGTCGGGACCGAGCTATACACTATATCCCGATGGCTATGCTCAAAGCCTTCAAAATCGGAATGCCGCTTCTATCTCTTGCTCTACTCTGTCTGAAAAAGCCAGAGTCGTGCTCCACCTTTTGGTTCCGCGAACGGCATGACATGTACCATATAAAATTTATAATGGTACTACTTATTAAAGGGGTGAGGCGACTCTATTTTTGGTTCGTGTCTTTTCTAAATCGTTCGATAAGATCAGCCGAGAAAGAAGACATTACTTTCTCCTCATTTGCATCTACCCCATTGTTGGCATTCGCTACCAACTCCATGGCCTGAATAAATTCTCTGTACAAAGGCGAAGGACCAATCCTATCACAAACCGCAATAACTTTGGAATAGACCTCTTCTACTGTCCTTTGTTTCGAAACTTCATAATTAAAGGACCAATTGATTTCATCCTTCCATTTATGATTTTTCAAGATATCTTGGAGCGCCTCATTTTCATCATTCTGAATAACACCATCCGCTTTAGCAACCGCATACAGCAATTCGCCCATTGTTTCGTATAACTTTCCCTCGTCTGTCATAGCCTATATTAAATTGGTTTGTACTATTCTCAATTTTCAGAACAGCTTGGTGGTGTAAGGTAATTATTGATTTCCTATACCCAAATGTAATCTCATGATATTTTTACGATTCATTTTGAGCCTTGTATG
>JALZVN010000164.1 GCA_023299965.1 Saprospiraceae bacterium
GGATCAAGAGCAAAATTTCACTCAGCGGATGGAGATAGTAGTATCGTGGACGATCATATTTACAGTAGCAATGCTTTGTTTACAACATGTAACCATCCTGAGCCACACTATGGAATAAGATCGAAGAAGCAGAAAGTGATCCCAGATAAGGTAGTAGTAGTAGGTCCTTCAAATTTAGAATTGATGGGTATACCAACACCTTTAATTTTACCTTTTGGTTTCTTCCCTATATCTGATACTAGGACAGCTGGATTGATCTTTCCACAAGATTTTACCTTTTCTCCTACTTGGGGTTTTGGTCTTGAAAATATTGGATACTATACACCGATTAATGATTATTTAGATGCCTCATTGACAGGAGATATATTTTTCAATGGTACCTATGGATTACATTTAACGACCAACTATAGAAGGATTTACAAGCATAACGGCTCGCTAAATCTAAATTGGTCAGAAAGAAGAAGTGAAACAAGAGGCATACCTAATGTGCAAAAATCATTTGCTATTCGCTGGAACCACAGTCAAGATTCAAGAGCGCATCCTACTAGAAGGTTGAGTGGTAGTGTCAACATTCAAACCAATGATCATAGATCTCTTAATCAAAACGGTGCGAATGATGTATTAACAAATACTTTGAGTTCTAATGTTAATTTCTCAAAGAGTTTTTCAGGAAAGCCATATAGCTTTACAGCATCTGCAGGACACTCTCAAAATACAAACACCAATTTAGTAACGGTTAACTTTCCGACGGCAGAGTTTAAAACACAGACCCTTTTTCCATTCAAGCGTAAGGAAAGAAAAGGTGAAGAAAAGTGGTTCGAAAAGATATCAGCTACCTATTCTGCAAGATTTAGAAGCCAAATCACTACAACGGATACTACCTTATTCACTAAGGAAACTCTTGAGGATATAGACTTTGGTATCCAACAAAATGTAAATACAAGTACGTCATTCAAGTTGCTAAAGTATCTTACAGTCAGTCCAAATATTCAGTATGAAGAAGTTTGGCAGCCAAATTCGATAGAGCAATTTTATGATATAGATAGCGAGATATCTGTGGACACGATATTTAATATCGATAGTTCTGATTTCTCTGTGGTTAGAGATACTTCCCTTTCTGGTGCTCTTGAGGATATTGAAAATTTTGGATTCAATCGGTGGAATGAATATAGTGGTGGGGTATCGATTAATACCCAGATATTTGGTACTTGGACTAGAGAGAAAGGACTTATTAGAGGGGTGAGACACTTGATCAAGCCTACGCTTTCATTTAGTTTTTCACCAGATAATCTCACCGAAGAAAGAGGGTACTATGAAACGCTAGAGTATGTGGATGAGTTTGGAGTAGATCAGAAAGTGCAGTATGGAGTATTTGAGGGAGGGATATTTGGATCTCCTAGCGAAACGGGTACCAGAGCCAATATTTCCTACGGTCTAAACAATATCTTTGAAGGAAAAATATTCTCTAAGAAAGATAGTACTATCCAAAAGATAAAAATATTTGACAACTTGAGATTTGGAGGAAGCTACAATATTGCGGCGGACTCTTTACAATGGTCCGTAATTACCATGTCTGGTACGACGAGACTATTCAAGGGGCTGACGACGATTAACATCGGAGGTAGTTGGGATCCTTATGCACTCAATGCGGAGACAGGAAGAAGAACAGATAGATTTCATTTTAGAGATACGGGAAAACTGCTGCGTTTCGTCGGGGGAAGAGCGAACGTGAGTACCTCATTTACCATCAAAAAGTTGGTTGAACTATTCAATGGAGAAAGTGGTAGCTCAGCTAGTAGGAGTTCCAGTAGAGAAGATAGAGAAAGTGAGCCCATTGGTTTCGGTTCATTCGAAGACTTGTTTGATGGATTTAACTTTAGACACCAGTTCAATTTAAACTTGAATGTAGTAGATGGTCGAGATACCTTGGTTGTTGGAGCACATACCCTCAGTACTAGTGGGAATATTCAATTGACCGATAAGTGGAATATGCGTATTGGTAATATTGGCTATGATTTCACATCTAAACAATTGACCTATCCTGATTTGAGTTTTAGCAGAAACCTTCACTGCTGGGAAACTGGTGTGAGCTGGCAGCCATTTAGAGGGACTTATAGCTTCTATTTACGTGTGACTCCTTCCTCAACACTAAATTTTCTGAATATTCCTTTTGAGAAACGAAATGTAGATGCCTTCAGGAGTTTGTAGGTTTGCTAATAAGCGCTACATTTGGGTATGAAAAAAATTCTAGTTACTACTGGTGGGGGAGACTGCCCTGGTCTAAATGCAGTCATCAGAGGAATTGTTAAAGCAGCAAAAAATAATGGCGACGAATACGAAGTCTGGGGAAGTATAGAAGCTTTCAATGGTGTACTGAATGAACCACAACGAATCGTGAGATTAGATGAAGCGGCAGTGGGGGGGATCCATGTAAAAGGGGGAACCATTATCCGTACAACCAACAAAGGCAATCCAGTAGACTTTCCAACCCAACTCGCTGACGGGACTTGGACGACAATAGACCGTTCTAAAGAATTAATAGATAAGATACACGCCCTAGGTTTTGATTCCGTAATCAACATCGGCGGAGATGGTAGTCAGAAAATATCCCAAACTTTATTTGAAAATGGGCTTAACGTCATAGGAGTACCTAAGACAATTGATAATGATCTCTCTGCTACGGATTATACATTTGGCTTTAATACAGCAGTTCAGATCACAACGGACTCATTTGATAAGTTAGTTACTACTGCCGAATCACACAACCGTATCATGATCATGGAGGTGATGGGAAGAGATGCTGGATGGATCGCATTGCATACGGCTATTGCAGGTGGAGCAGAGATTTG
>JALZVN010000165.1 GCA_023299965.1 Saprospiraceae bacterium
TTAATACCAATCTTGTCCATTGATTTCTGATACTTTTCGACTTCTTCTTGAAATCTGCTCATAGTGAATTGATTTTAAAAATGATTAAATTGTTTAAACAAATATATCTAAACAAATTCAAATATGATGTATAAAGTATATGAAATCTAGCTCAGATGACAGCTTGCTATTTGTCGCTTACTGCTTGATTGTTAGGAGCATACTTCGCAGGGAAGTCGTCTTTATCAAGTGGGAGAATCCATGACCAAGGCTTGGTCCATGACCATTCTTCTTGGGCGAGATCTACCTTGTTGTCCGTATAGGCTTGGTAATTTCTACCATTGAGTTTGACTGAAAATCTTGGGTAAACGGCTACGCTATCACTGTCCCATTCTGCTTTGTATTTATCTCTTACATGATGCGCTACAAAGAGGATCATGTCTGGCTGCGTTTTGAATTTTCTGTTTTGTCTTTGGGTTAGAAACTTAGATGGAAATACTTTTTTCTCTTGCTCACCTTCTAGATTCTTAACCATGAAATGTCCATTTCCGGTTTTACCTCTCAGCATCATGCGCCAAGAATATCTATGCCCTTCCTCGCTCCATGCTACATGAGATGGGTACAAATGATGTCGAAGAGGAATCAGTAATTGGATCAAGCAAAATAACATGATGACCCATGCTGTCATAGTAGTATACTTAGGTACGTATTCCTGCGCCTTTGGCAATACCTCTTGCTGAATGAAGCTTTGGTATTGCATGCTCCACTGCTGTACTTTTTTCACTTTGGCTTGAATATAGGCTACCATCTTTCTTGGAAAATCATCAGGGAAAAATAACGCAGTGATGCAGATAGACAGCCAAGGGAATATCCCTATTTGAAATACCATAGTATTTGTAATATGAAACGAGCAGCATGCGATGAAGGCAATTAGTCTAGTCTTACGATATAGCATGAAAGGGATGATGAATAGGTCATGGAGGATGCCCCCATAACTCATGATCCATGCTACCCACTCCTGCTCTAAAAGGGGACCAATGACAAAATAGTCTTTCTTATAGGGTAGCCAGATTCTCAAAGGGAGGCCTCTTAACCAATCAGCATTAATTTTTGCAAATCCACCATATATGTATACTAAAGCCATTAAAAATTGGAGTACCCAAATAGGCCAGTTAGGAATAACGCTACTATAGATACTTGGATTGGATTTGAGATCTAGAGAAAAGGCTCGGTTGGCGGGTACGAAGATCATTAGATAACTCAGTACACAGAATAGATAGCCATGGTTTAGGTAATTGCATTTTTCTAGGAAGAAGATATAACTGAAGCCCAGGGCGAAGATGATGCTAGAGATTCTATACCATTTGCCAAGTGCAATCCCTATCGCTGCGAATGCAATAATCCAAAAGACTATACTCAACCAAGGGTCAGGTATAGTCTGCACCCATCCAAATCCGTAATACTTGATTTGTAGATTTTCTGGGTTGAAAGAATCCTTCATCAAGTGATAATGTATCCAGACCCCTACTACATCTAAAAATCCTAGTACCCCAAATGCGATCCTGAAAAAGACCAGCGGGGCAATATCGATTTGACGAAATAGAAACTTGAAGGGCATGGAGTTTGGTTAAGGATTTTTGCAAAGGTACTTGGCCTATTTCTATTAAACAATCAATTTGTACACATATAAATCACATTTTAGGTCAAAAATATAGCCCAGCAACCTCATTTTGTACGCAAATAGATTACCAAATGCGCTATTTGTGAATTTATTTCAAAATAAAGAAACAAAAAGTTGCATCAAAGAGTTAATGCCTATATATTTGTAATCATAATAAGTATAAAGTAATCGTATGAGTTATACAGCGGCAAAAAGATCAATTCAGGTGTTAGTAAGTAAGAAGGGGACCAAAGTGGTTATCGCTTCGCATCTTCATCAAGCTTTACACATCCCAATGTTTAAGTTTAATCGCAATGTGGCAAAATGGATTAAGGATATTTATGCTTTTGAGGATGATATTAGAGTGCCAAAGGAGTTTAAGGATTATGGAGAGCGCAAGTTTGAATTTGGCAAGCAAAAAGACTTTTACTTGTCTCTAGAGCTGGCAAGGTTGATTTGCTTGCAAGCACAAGCGGATAAGCAAACAAAATTGGCGCTAGCCAAGCACTTAGCTGCAGTAGAGTACTCCAATGGAGTGATTCCTATGTTTTATCAGAGACGTAGTAAGCCAGCTAAACGAATGAAGAAAAAAATTAATATAACGAATCATAAAAGTAATGCTGTGCAGCTTGGGTTATGGTAATTTTCTTAATTTTGCAATGCATCTCGGTATGCAGAAGATCATTATTGATAAGAATATACCAATACCAAATCTTGCTATCTAAGAAGTTTCAACCTTTTATTTTATAAGGTATGAAGTTGGCAGATTGAAATCCATATTCAATTGCTATTTTCTTAAGGATGGTTCTAGACTCTGAATGATGGAAAAAGTACAATCCGTATTTTGGCTAAGATTTAGAGAGGCATTTTAAAAGAGACGTCCTCAAGTAAAACAGGACTGTCACGCAAAATTTAAGATTCATTTTTATGGCTCAAGTTACCTATACAGAAGATAATATACGCTCCCTCGACTGGAAAGAGCACATTCGACTACGACCTGGTATGTATATCGGGAAGTTAGGAGATGGCTCCTCTCATGATGATGGAATATACATTTTGATCAAAGAGGTTATCGATAACTCTATTGATGAGTTTGTGATGGGATATGGTAAAGTGATAGACCTGACAATCAATGAGGGCATCGTAGAGGTCAGAGATTACGGAAGAGGGATACCTCTAGGAAAAGTAGTAGACTGTGTCTCCAAAATCAATACCGGAGGTAAGTATGATAGCAAGGCTTTTAAGAAGTCTGTTGGATTAAACGGGGTAGGTACCAAAGCTGTAAATGCCTTGTCAGAGTATTTTAAAGTAGAGGCCTTTAGAGAGAAGAAACAGAAAAAAGTAGAGTTTGAGTATGGAGAAATCCTTAACGATAACAAAGTTTCCAAAACGGCTGAAACGAATGGAACGCGTATTACTTTTCAGCCGGATGGCAAAATATTTAAGAAGTATAAGTTTAGACCAGAGTTGGTCGAACAGCAGTTGTGGAACTATGCTTACCTAAACGCAGGTCTCAAGATAAAGTACAACAACAAGATCATTACTTCTAAGAATGGTCTTCTCGACATGTTGACTAAT
>JALZVN010000166.1 GCA_023299965.1 Saprospiraceae bacterium
GGAGCATCTGACTACCTTGCGACCATTGCATGGGATTGATGCGAGGGATTTTGATAAAGTAATAGGGAAGACAACGAAGAGAGAGCTTAAAGCACATGAAAAGCTGGCTTGGGAGGATTTTGTGTAGAGCAAAGAATTGAAACTATAATTAATAAATCAATAGTTATGAATATTAGCATTAAGCATACCTGTCATCTATGTTCAAAAGAAGATAGTGAATTGCTGCTAAAGATAAATGAAAAGCCAGCTGGCGAAACGGATTATGGCATCTCGAAAGAGCGATATTATCGGGAAGTAAGGCGATGCAATAATTGTGGTGTCTTTTTCAATTCGAGAGAGGATGATCTGATATCTGCAGATTTTTACGAAGGTCAGTATAATGAAGCCATTGAATATGGTTCTTTAGAAAAAAGGTTTACCAAAATTATAGGCTTTCCTTTTCATAAATCTGATAATAAAAATAGAGTGCAAAGGATTGTAAATCTTTTGTATCAGAAAGACTTGCCTATAAGTGGAATGGAAGTGCTTGACGTTGGAGCAGGGACATGTGTGTTTTTATATGAAATGAAAAAATTTGGATTTAAAACCTATAGTGTTGATCCTGATCCAAGCTCAAAAGCACATTCTGAAAAAAATGCTATGGTTGATCAGGCTTTTTGCGGCACTTTGGATTCGCTTAGCATAGAGAAGAAGTTTGATTTGATAACCTTCAATAAAGTGTTAGAACATGTTAAAGACCCAGTGTCGATTTTGGATCAAGCAAAATCGCTATTGAAACCAAATGGACATATCTATATCGAATTGCCTGATGGGGAAGGTCTTGAAAGTCAGAATAATATTTATGATCGTTCAGAGTTTTTCATAGATCACCATACTACATTTAATAAAAAGTCCTTTTCATTTCTCGTGTCATCTGCTGGTCTTGAGCTGTTAAATTCAGATCAAATTATTGACCCCTCAGGAAAATGTACTATATTTGGAGTAAGTAGACCGATTTAATTACTTACTCCTCTCTTAAAAAACATATAATGATGAAACTAACCACTTTCACCACAGCTATTCTGCTGTTTTTCTGTTGTAGTTCTTTTGGGCAAGATTTAGAGACAAGACTTTTTTGGACGAATGACAGCCCCGCAGCAATAATGAGTTCTAATATTGATGGAACAGATATTAAAGAGATTGTTACCACTGATTTGATCAATCCTTATGAAGTAATCGTAGATCAAAACAACTTTAAGATTTATTGGTCTGATAGAGGAACTAAGTTAATTGAAAGAGCTAATCTAGATGGAACCGAACGAGAAACGTTCATTACGGGTTTTCTAAATGAACCTAGGGGTATGGCAATAGACCCTGTTTCTGAGTATTTGTTTTGGGCGGACTTAGGCTCGCAAAAAATATTTAAGGTAAACTTAGAGGGGTCAGATTTAGATATAATAATTGAAGATGGTATCGAGGAGCCTCATGGACTTCAAGTGGATCAGGTCAATAGAAAACTTTACTGGACGGATAGAAAAGCGGCTGTTATTCAGAGAGCCAATCTAGATGGAACAGATATAGAAACTCTAGTGGAATTTGGTTTGTCTAATCCTGCTGGGATTGATATTGATTTGAAAAACAATCGAATGTATTGGACCGATAGTGTCCGTGATAGAATTCAAAGCGCCAATCTTGATGGTTCGGATATCACTACCTTAGTAAGTAACTTAACTACCCCTTTTAGGATAAGATTAAACAAGGAGGAGGAGAAAATTTATTTCACCGACTTTACTGCTACATTTATAGCTACTGCAAATTTAGATGGATCTGATGTTGAGATTTTAATCAATGAGAATGAAGGAGCGCGTAATCCAGCTGGTTTGTTTTTCTTTGATGGATTAAGAGTGACTTCAACAGCGCAAACCAGCTTTGAAAAACTGAAATTCTTTCCAAATCCTACAAATGCAGAATTAATCATTAATTTTGAGGATTCATTTGATGTAAATGATAAAAATTTAAGTTGTTTTAATTCATTAGGAATGCAGGTTTTTCCTTATGTAATAAAATGGGCAGGCGCTAATAAATTGGCTCTAAATGTGAAAAATCTACCTTCAGGTACTTATTTTCTAGAGTATAAGAGTGAAAACAAAGTATTTAAAGGAACCTTCGTAAAGGTTGAGTAAAGCTGGATTGATCCGCCCATTGTTTCTACGCTGGAATTAAAATATATGCAAGCAACTTTGTTTTTTTTAAATCGTTTATCTAAGAACTAAGTAACTGTATATAATATATGAGTAATCCGGTTATCACCATCTATATCACCAATTATAACTATGGCAAGTACATTCGTCAAGCCATAGAATCTGTGCTCAATCAGACTTTTCAGGATTTTGAGCTCTATATCATTGATGATGGTTCTACAGACAACTCAAAGGATGTCATTGAGTTATACGCATCTCATGAAAAAATCAATATCATTTACCAAAAGAATAAGGGCTTAAATATTACCAACAATATCGCCCTTAGATTAGCGAATGGAAAGTACATCATGAGGCTAGATGCCGATGATTATCTCACAGAAAATGCGCTAGAGGAGATGGTAAATCTGTTGGAACAAGATCAAGATTTAGGTATGGTCTTTCCGGATTATTTTCTAGTAGATGCAAAGAATAACATTCTAGCGGAAGTCAAAAGACATGACTTCAAATCTGAGGTAGAATTGTTAGACCAACCTGCCCATGGAGCTTGTACAATGATAAGAACGGAGTTCTTAAATGCGGTAGGAGGGTATGACGAAAGTTACTCTTGTCAAGATGGGTACGAATTGTGGATCAAGTTTACGGCAAAATTTAAGGTTACTAATGTTTCGAAGTCTTTGTTTTATTATAGGCAGCATGGGGAAAATTTGACTTCCAACGAAAATAGAATCCTTGATACGCGTCGCAGTATTAATGATAATTTCATTTTGAACAATGAAATTAAAATTCCTAAAACGATTGGCATCTTACCTATTAGAAGTACCTCGATAGGAGGTCAGCTGTTGACTTCTATTGATATAGGAGGTACTCGATTGATAGATCTTAAACTGCAAAACCTATTGTCTTCTAAGTCCCTAGATTTGATAGTAGTGACTTCTGCAGAACAAAGTATAAAGGAAATTATTGAGAACGACTACAAGTCAGAAAAAAGAATAAGATTTATTGATAGACCACCTAGTCTTGCGAGATATAATGTTTCGCTGCGAGGAACTATTGATCATATCTTGAATGATGAGGACATCGCAAGCAGAGAGTTTGAAGCATTTATGATATTGCCACTAGAGTATATTTTCTTAGAAGGCAATGTGATAGATGATGCCATCAATGCCCTGGAAATATTTAAAGCAGACTCATTAATAAGTGTTCGGCCTGAAAGTGCTACTTTTTACCAGCATCATGGAACTGGTATGGTTTCTATTATGGAACAGTCTTCTTATACACAATTGGAGAGAGAAGCATTGTACAAAAGCGCTGGTGGGATACACCTAACTCGAATTGCTCCATACAAGAAAGAGGCTAAAACATTACCGGGAAAAGTTGGGCACATAGTAATTAATCAGAAAACTGCGCATGGAATTTTCTCAAATTATGACCTCCAAATTGCACATTTATTGATTCAAAACGAGAGTCTAACAGCGAGGCAACAATAGAGAAAGCAATGCTTGAATCCATTTTTATTTTTCTTGCCGATTTGATCAAAAGTATTCTTACTTTTTTAAAGATCATTATTCGTTCTAAGTACTTTATTTCCTTTAAGACAGCAGAAGTAAAAGACATTATTATTCTTGGTAATGGTCCCTCCCTAAAAGAGAATTTAAAATCACATCAAGATATACTTAAGAAGTTCGAATTGATGGGCGTCAATAATTTACCATCGACTCCTGCATTCGAGTTGCTGCAACCTTCAAAATTTATCATTATCTCTGAAGAGTTTTGGAACCCTGGTTCAATTTCAAAGCATCAAGAAAAAAGGGATAACATTATCAAGAATTTGGTTCAAAAAACAACGTGGCCAATCACTTGTTTTTTACCTCAGCGAGCTAAGAAAAATAATGACTTTGTTGCTTTTATAAAATCTAATAAAAATATTACAGTACATTTTTTTAATACCACACCTACTGAAGGTTTATCTAGCTTCAATAGATTGTTTATGAAGATGGGGTTAGCAATGCCTCGACCCCATAATGTGTTAATACCAAGTCTTTATGTATGTATTCAATCTATGTATAAAAATATTTATCTCATAGGGGCAGATCATTCTTGGATTCCGCTTATTTCAGTGGATAATCAAAACAATGCTTTGGTCAATCAACAGCATTTTTATGATGATCAAAGCAATAACAGTGAGGCTATGCATCAAAAATCGAAACCTCGACGTCTGCATCAAATACTAGAAAAATTTATGCTTTCTTTTAAAGCTTATTTTGATCTTAAAGACTTTGCAGAATCAAAAGGAGTGCACATATTTAATTGTACTCCTGATTCATTTATTGATGCATTCGACCGAAAGGATTTAATCAAAATATTAGAGGATATGCCCAGAAAGGAAATATCTTAGCCACAAAATAACCTTAATTGGATCAACGAGCCATTTCCCTAGTTATATGTACCTACAATAGAGCAAAGTTTATTGGAGAAGCCCTAGACTCAATTGCCAAACAAACCTTGTCTCCAGCGCTTTTCGAACTCATTATTGTTAATAATAATTGCACAGATAACACTGAAGAGATTTGCAAACGGTTCATTGCACAGTATCCAAATCTAGATATAAACTATGTCATAGAAACTAACCAAGGCTTGTCTTTCGCTCGGAACCGAGGCATTGCTGAAAGTAAGAATCCTATTATTACTTATGTGGATGATGATGCTTATGCAAAGGCTGATTTTTTAGAACGCATTTATAATTTCTTTTCTAGCAATCAAGATGCAGTAGGAGTCGGAGGAAAAGTCATACCACGCTATGAAATCGAAGAACCAGAATGGATGAATCCTTACTTAAATGGTTTTGTAGCTAAGATGGACAAGGGGGACAAACAAGTAAAATTCAAAGCTAAAGAGTACCCTGTGGGCTGCAATATGACTTACACTAAAGAGATTTTAGAAAAAGTAGGTGGCTTTAACAATAAGCTCAAATGGAGAGCTGATGACAAGTATATAGGCATACAAGTGCGCAAGCACAGTGATCAAGTATTCTATCTTCCTGAGCTTGCTGTAGAGCACAGCATCGACACGTATCGAACTTCAGACGAGAATTTCAAAAAGTTTTGTTTAAAATTCGGGAATGAAGAAGCTATAAGAGTAAAAGATGTAGGATTGAGAGATTTTTTCATAAAAGCACTGGAATTTATTTACAAACTCATCGGAAGTTTTGTGCTATTCGTGCTTTTTACCCTTAAAGGGCAGTTCCTTAAAGGGAAATATACTATTTTATACCGATGGTGGGCTACCGTTGGTTTTTTCAAATAGATGAGGTAAGTAGCAGTATTTCGGTTAAAGTAATGCGTTAAACTACTATAATCCATGGGGAATTAGGCTTCACCACTAACGATACTGGTTCAAAATGTAGTAATAAGTTCGAAATTAAGATGATTTGCAGCAGAGTGCAAATCATCCTATCTTGAATCAAAAATACGTATATTCTAATCTAGAAGGGTCAAAACCAGATTGTTAGTTTTTTGGGGTGTTTAGCAGGAAATTAAAAATCAATGAATTGAATATTTAATTGTTTTCCTTTGGTTGTTAGACTATTATTGATGACGCTCTGACAAACATAAATATATCTATTTAGTTCTGATAGTATTATAATTGTTATTAGCCTGAACGAGTTGAATTATTAAACGAACGTGCAACCAATATGTCGTTTGTTTAATATGATCTGCATTTAATCATAGAATTCTTCTTTATTAGGATGGAAATTAATTAAAGATTTTGCGTTTAAGTAGATTTTTTTGTTTGATTTTTTTGTTTTGTGCCTCTCAAATGTGCGCTCAAGACCCTTTTTATATCACCTTTGATGTAGATAATGGTCTCCCAAGTAGCGAAGTGTACGACATCATAAGCGACTCAAAAAATAGTGTATGGATTTCTACAGATAGAGGCCTTGTCAAGTATGATGGTGCCATTCAGAAGGTATATAACTCTGAGAATGGGTTAGGGGATAACACGAACTTCTATTTCAACAAAGATAAATCGGGTAGAATTTGGATGTGCGGCTACAATAGAAAGCTTTCGTACTTAGAAAATGATTCGATTTTCCAATATAAATATAATAAAGACCTCAATGATGTAGTAGGGAATGAGGCAAAGCGTTGGATAAAATATTTAGATACGAACTATTTCATTACCTTTCAAAACTATGATGGAGTAGAATATTTTAGAGCACAAGAAGAACTGTTAAACAATAAAGATGGCGCCTTTTTTGAAAAGAACGCCAGCTATTTTGCAAAAAAGGATACTTTAGTTAAAATTTACGATGAGTTCTTTAATTATTTTTTTTACGAAAAGACTTTATATACAACAGATTGGTTTAGGGTGTCCAAGGCCATTCGTAATGCAAAAAATGAAATAGTATATCACAATAGAAATACTGTTCTAAAACAGAATCTCTCGAATCAAGATATTGAAGAAAAAGTAATCCCTTTTGATATTGAGAAAGTTTATTTAGATGGAGGTGGAAATTTGTGGGTCTGTACTCGAGAAGGCTTGGTTTATTTTGAAGATTCTAATTTGAACGCTAAGGCGAAAGTGTTTTTCAAGGGCTTATTGATTTCTTGTATAATTGAAGATTTTCAAGGAAACTACTGGGTAGGAACTAATGATTCTGGCGTAAAGTTTGTCCCATCCTTTGATATGTCAAACATAAGTGTTGATGACAATTTGAATGTGAATTTCCTCAGTATTTCTATATATAATGATAAAATTGCTTTTGGCACTTCAAAATCAAAATTAGTAATTTGCGATAAAAATGAAGACTGTAAAGTATATTCTGTGCCTTCTCAAGCTTCTCAAGCTTCTAATGCACAAATCAATAAAATTGGTAATTGGGATAAAAATTCCATAATTCTAAATAATGGGAGTGTATTTGATGGAGAAAACTTCTCAATTCCTGAATCGCCATTATTGGATTTTATAATTGGAGCTTTCTGTGCTAAACTTGAAAATGATGATTTAATTATTCATACTCGGAAGGAGTCATTTACAGTGATAGATCAAAAAAACAAATTTAGAATCACCTCCAATAAATTCAAGAATCCAATCAATAATCACTTGTATTCAGTTGCTCAAAATGCTAAGGAAGATATCTATCTAGGTACGGCCAAAGGGTTGTATTTGGTAAAGAATTATGATTACTCAAATAATAAGGAAATTCTAGATAATCAATCTAAGGGTCTAGGGCGAATCAGTAGTATTAATATAGATTGCCACAACATAGCATGGGTATCGACTATTGGAAATGGAACCTATGCTGTCTTGGATGATGTAGCTTACAAAATTACTGATGATAAAAATCTGAGTAATCCATTAATTAATAAAGTTATCGCCACACAAGATTC